>DATKMQ010000050.1 GCA_035541755.1 Syntrophorhabdaceae bacterium | reverse complement strand
TCGATATACCTGTCGGTCATCTTCTGTACCTCATCCTGGCTCTTTCTCAGATCGTCCTGTGAGAGAACCTTGTCTTTCTCCATCTTCTTCAGTTTCTCATTGATATCTCTCCGGACGTTCCTCATCGCGACCCGTGTATTTTCAAGCATCTTGCTGCCGAGTTTGGTCAATTCCTTTCTTCGTTCTTCGGTAAGTTTTGGGAAGGCGAGCCTGATGATCTTTCCGTCAGATAGGGGATTCACCCCGAGATCCGATTTTTGAATCGCCTTTTCGATTTCCATAATGACCGAATTGTCCCACGGCTGGATGGTTATGGTCCTGCTGTCAGGCACCCCGATAGTTGCTACTTGATTAAGCGGTGTGGGCTGATTGTAGTAATCGATCTTAATGTCTTCAATGAGAGAAACCGAAGCGACGCCAGTTCTCAACTTGGAAAAATCCTTTTTGAGCGCGGCTACAGATTTTTTGAGTTTATCTTCAAGTTCTCCAATAGCCTCATTACTCATGTCTACCTCCCCACGATTGTCCCGATGCGTTCACCGAGGACTGCTTTTTTGAGGTTACCTTTTTTTTGCATGTTGAGCACAACGATAGGAAGCCGGTTCTCTTTGCAAAGGGTTATGGCCGTCAGATCCATGACCTGAAGGTCTTTCTTGAGAACGTCATTATAAGAAATTTCAGGGTGGAACCGGGCGTTTCTGTGGAGTTTTGGGTCTTTATCGTAGACGCCATCAACTTTCGTTGCCTTAAACAGGATGTCAGCCTTAATTTCAATAGCCCTCAGCGCAGCGGCGGTGTCTGTGGTAAAATAGGGATTGCCCGTGCCACAGGCAAAAATAAGGATCGTGCCTTCTTTCAACTGTTTGAGGGCGCTCCGCTGCACGAACGGCTCGGCAATCTTCTCCATGTTGAGAGCGGTCATGACTCCTGCGTCTACATCAAGGGATTCGAGTGCGGCCTTAAGTGCGAGCCCGTTGATGACAGTCGCGAGCATGCCCATGTGGTCGCCTGTTACGCGGTCTGTTCCGAGTGTTTCCCCCGTTTTTCCCCGATAGATATTGCCGCCGCCGACCACCACGCCGATTTGTACACCGAGTGCGCGAATCTCTTTTATCTGGCCGGCGATTTCAGTGAGCACGGTCTCATCAATACCGTAGCCCTCTTCTCCCATAAGGGCTTCGCCGCTCAGCTTGATGAGGACCCTCTTGTATGCAGGTTTACTCTTCAATCGTCTCCCCTAACTGGAACCTCACAAACCTATTGACAAGGATTTTCTCCCCCATTTTCACGATCAACTCCTCGAGCAACTCGTTGACCGTAATATCGGGGTTCTTGATGAAGGACTGCTCCATGAGACAGACTTCTTGATAGAATTTCTCAACCTTGCCGTCGGCAATCTTGTCGAGTATCTTTTCCGGTTTTCCCGACTCAAGGGCCTGTTTCCGATAGATCTCTTTTTCCTTATCGATAACGTCCTGGGGCACATCCTCCCGCTTTACATAGAACGGATTTGCTGCGGTTATCTGCATAGCGATGTCGCGGGTAAATTCCTGAAAATCCTTAGTGTTCGCAACGAAATCGGTCTCGCAGTTCACCTCGACCATGACCCCGACCTTACCGCCTGTGTGGATATATGATGCGATGAGGCCCTCGGATGCCACTTTTCCCATCCGCTTCTGAAGTTTGGCAAGCCCCTTCTCCCGCAGATAATCGATCGCCTTCTCCATGTCACCGCTTGATTGTTTGAGAGCTTCTTTGCAGTCCATAAGACCGACGCCAGTCTTCTCTCTTAGTTTCTTTACGGCTTCCGCGCTGATGTCCATAAAATTTCCTCCTCACGAATTCGTGTCAAAATCGTCGTATTTCTCTTCTGCAAGAATACTTTCATCCACGAAGGGCTTGGGTTCCTCAGTGGGCCCTTCTTCCTTTCCCTGAAATTCTTCGACGTAAAGGGCTTTCCCCTCAAGAACCGCATCAGAGATCTTTGTGGTGATGAGCTTAATGGCCCTGATCGCGTCGTCGTTACCGGGGATGATGAAGTCAATATCGTCAGGATCGCAGTTCGTGTCCACAATCCCCACGGTTGGGATGCCGAGCTTTTTCGCCTCCTTGACCGCTATGTATTCCTTTTTTGGATCGACCACAAAAAGCGCCCCGGGAAGGCGTTCCATGCCCTTGATGCCGCCTATGTTTTTCTCCAGTTTTTCGATTTCTTTCTCGATACCGATGGCCTCTTTCTTGGGAAGTACTTTGTAAATATCACTCTCTTTAAGCTCTTCATATTTTCTCAATCGGTCCAGACTCTTTTCGATGGTCTGAAAGTTGGTCATGGTGCCGCCGAGCCATCTGTTGTTCACGTAGAAGGCGCCGCAGCGTTTGGCTTCCTCGGCTATTGCCTCCTGGGCCTGCTTCTTTGTGCCCACGAACAGAATGTAATCGTTGTGAGAAGCAACCTCTTTAACGAAGTTGTAGGCTTCTTTGAACATCTTCAGGGTCTTTTGCAGATCGATGATGTAGATGCCGTTTCTGGCTCCGAAAATGTACGGTTTCATCTTGGGATTCCATCGTTTGGTCTGATGGCCGAAATGGACCCCTGCCTCGAGCAATTGTTTGATGGTAAGATTTGACATGCTTCCTCCTGGTTTCGTCTTCCGCCTTTCGCGCTTTGGCAACAGACGGATAACCGCACCTTGTTGTCAATTGAAAGGCGTGTGTATTTGCTACGCAGGTATAAATATCATATATCATTCAGTATTTCAAGCAAATTGTGGGGGATTGGGCTAAATGAGACGCTTCAAAGACCGTAGGTGGAGTACGGGGGTTCTTGAAGGGCTCCTCTTCGCAATTGTGTGGTGATTCAAAGGTCCATTGCCTCTCTCAAATTTCTTGATGGTCGCGTCACACGGGCGAGAATTTTTCAGGATAGCTTTCCGCCAGGATCGAGTTAGTCGCGGCAAAGCGCGATATAGTCAGCAGGTTCAAGGGCTTGCGATGCCCCATCGATCCGGTTTAAAGACAGGCGTGCTTCCGCATGTGCCTGTTCCATTTTCTTCTCATAATATTTCCGGATGGAATCCTTTGAAATAATAGTATGATAGGAGCCGTCCGACGTATTTGTCTTTCGCGCTGTTAGCCAAGGATCGTGCTCTTCACTGATGTATCCGGATGCGTAACCGTCCTCTCTCATATAGGCTTCCGCCACCGCCTGGAGCAGCTTTTTTTTGTTCTCCGTGTTGGGCGCTCCGGATAGCCTGTTCACTGCGGGTTTATACCCGAAACGTTTATACTCTCTGTATAGCTGGTAAAGTTCGGGGATCACCGGTCCATGGTCCCAGGCCTGGAAATCTTCGTCAAAGAGGGGTGTTTTGAAAATGCCGAGATGCCATGCCTGAGCAAGGTAAACCACCTCCTGAAGCGTCCGGTTGCTTATGGGTGAGCCCATCTCGTCGGCCACGCAGAGAAAGTAATCGGCAATGTCGAATACGGAGTGTATGGACTTCACGGATTAGCCTCCTTTCCTTTGGACAACATGCCCGGCAGCTCCTATTTGATTTGATTATTTACCAAGGCCGTTTGGTTGTCAATGCTTTTGCGGTGGCTACGCCCATATTGTTTGTGACATCCGTCATGCCTTGGGTGCTCTCCGTAAGATGTGCAGGCAGGCTTAGGTTGTCTTTACATCTGCACCGGTCCGATATATTCCCTTGAAAACATTGAGGTTGTGTGGTATGTTGATGCGGTTACGCGGAGAACGGCTGTGAAATGCGAAAAGCACGGGACATAAAGCCTCATGGCCTGATCCCTTGATGCTGCCTACGCGTGACTAACCGACATCGTGGGACTTAAAGCCCACAAGAAGCGAGTCTGTACCCGGAAAAAGGAGGAGGCAATGCCGTCAAATACGAAGAAAACTGAGCTTCGGAGAAAGAGAAAGAAAACCAGTCAGGCAAAGAGAAGGAAGAAGATCCTGTCCAAACAGTCTACCCCGGCTTTTCCTATCCATGTAGACAGGAATGAGTAGCGGGTCATTGCGATACGACATCGGCCCGATCAGGCCGCCAAACGAAGCGTACAGTCTCCTCATAAGGTTTACCAGAAATTGCACATGGAACAGGTGCGCTTTCTGTCATCTCTACAAAGGTAGAAAGTTTGAGAAACGTAGACTTGAAGATATCAAGAAGGACATCGATACTGTAAAAGCCATTTGCGACAACATCGAAGAAATCTCTCTGGAAAAAGGCTACGGCGGACGCATTACCGAATCTCTCGTCGAAGAGATCTTCTCGAGTTATATCATAAATGAGTGCTACAAAGGCGTTGCCGTCTGGAAATATTTCGGGGGCAGGCACGTCTTTATCCAGGACGCCAATTCACTGACCATGAATCCCGACGTGTTCGTTCAGGCGCTCACGTACCTCAAAGAGACGTTCCCCACGATCGAGCGGGTGACTTCTTACGCGCGCTCTAGCACGGTCGCAAAACGGCTATCCACGAATGGTCTTAAGAGACTGAAGGAGTCCGGATTGACCCGGCTTCACGTCGGTCTCGAATCGGGAAGCGACATGCTTCTGGAATACATGAATAAGGGCGTGACCAAGGCCGGACATATCGAGGCCGGATTAAGGATTAAAGAATCGGGAATTGAGCTTTCAGAGTATGTCATGCTCGGCCTGGGTGGAAAAACCTGGTGGAAGGAGCACGCTCAAGAAACGGCAGACGCGCTTAACAAGATCAACCCGGATTTTATCAGACTGCGGACGCTTAAGGTGCTGAGAAACATGCCTCTCTATGAGAAGCTAAAGGCGGGCGATTTTGTGCTTCCCACCGAGGAAGACATTCTCCGAGAGGAAAGGCTCCTCATAGAAGGCCTGCAAGATATTACGAGTACGGTTAAGAGTGACCACATTCTGAATCTCTTGGAAGACGTCGACGGCGGACTTCCCCATGACAAGGATAAGATGCTGTCCGTCATCGACAGCTATTTTGCCTTGAATGACGATGAGAGATTGGTCTACCGGTTCGGTAGAAGATCTGGCACGTACAGAAGCATCGACGATCTGAAAGATGAACTGACCTACTTCAGGATACAAAAGAACATGAGGGAAATGGAGTCAAGAGATCCCGGCAGCGTCGAAAAGGCAATTTCCCTGTTTCTCGAGAACTACATCTAAGTCTTCTCATCTCTTTCTCAAGAAATAAGCTTCCATGGCTTCGACGAGTCCCGATATATCGTACCTGGTTGCTTCGACATGAACGCGTATGTCGTGTTTTCGTAAGGCTTCGCTCGTTACCGGCCCGATGGAGGCCACAACCGCTTTGCCAAGGGTTTTCTTTCCGTAAAGGGTCACGAAATTGTTTACCGTCGATGAGCTTGTAAAGGTGGCTACGTCGAATCGTTCATGAATAGCCGCAACCTTTCGAGGCAGATTGGCCCGATAGATGGGGATGACGTCGCATAAGGCGCCTTTGTCTCGAATATATTCCACCAGGACATCGCGGGCTTCTTCCGCCCTCGGCAAAAGGAACCTCTTCCTCTTAATCTGTTCCCGCTCGAGCACGGCGATGATACCTTCCGCGGTGAAGGTTTCGGGCATGAGGTCCGGCGTGATACCCCTGGTTTCGAGGAGTGCCGCCGTTGCCTGGCCGATGGGGATGATCTTAACGCCCTTAAGCACACGTGCGTCCCTGCCGGCTGCCATAAGATCATTGAAAAATATCGAGACGCTGTTGACGCTCGTAAATAGAACGGCGTAGTAATCTGAAATCTCGTCTATGGCCCGCCTTAGTCTTGTGTTGGGTTCTATGGGGACAATCTCGATGGTGGGGACATAGACCACAGACGCCCCTTTTTCCGTGAGGAGTTCGCCGAACTTTCTCGATTGATGAGCAGCGCGCGTAACGAGGATCGTTTTCCCGTAAAAGGGTTTTTGTTCATACCACGTGAGAATCTTCCTGAGTTTAACGACTTGACCGACGATGATGATGCCGGGTGGCTTTACCTTTTCCCGCCGGGCCAACGCGCAGATATCCTTGAGGGCACCCGCGACCACCTTCTGTTCCGGCAATGTCCCCGAAGTGATCACGCATGCCGGGGTCTTGGGATCCCTGCCTTGTGTGATGAGTCTTTCCTGGATGGCCTTCAAATTCTTGATACCCATGAGGAATACGAGCGTATCGGGACCTTGGGCAAGCTCGCGCCACCTGATAGTCGACTCTCCCTTTTTTTCGTCTTCGTGTCCTGTGACGAAAGCCACCGTTGAAGCGTAATTTCTGTGAGTGAGCGGTATGCCAGCGTACGCCGGCACCGATATTGCGGAGGTAACGCCGGGGACGATTTCGAAATCAATGCCGCGCTCGATAAGGTATTCGGCTTCTTCTCCGCCTCTACCGAAAATAAAGGGATCGCCTCCTTTGAGCCGGACAACCACGTTCACGTTTCTTGCTTCATTCACGAGGAGGGCATTAATGTCCGGTTGTGGAAGTTCGTGCCGGGATGCAGCTTTTCCCACATATATGAGCTCGGCACCTTTCTTGGCGAAACGCAGGAGCTCTTTGTTGACGAGGTTATCATAGATGACCGAATCGGCAACCTGTATAAGCTCGAGGCCCCTCAAAGTAATGAGCTTGAGGTCGCCCGGTCCCGCGCCTACGAGAAAAACCTTTCCCATAGCTAGAATTATACGCGTTACGTCTCTGCTATTCAAATGGAAACTCCATCTTTTGATTGAATGAAAGGGAATAATCCACATTCGTAGATGCCTGTGTCAAAACGAGGCGACTCAGAAATCATGCCCAGAGCTTGATGGTGGCGGCCCGCATTGCATTGTATTCCCTTTTCACAAAATCCTCGGAAAAACTGTCGATTTCGCTTGACAGGTTTTCTAAATAGGCATAATATAGGCTTTAAGCACGAAGCTTAAATTTCTTTAATGAAAGGAGCCCAGCAGTATGCCAGTAGGTAAGGTGAAATGGTTTAACGACTCAAAGGGGTATGGTTTTATCGAGCAAGACAATGGGGAAGATGTGTTTGTTCATTTTTCTGCAATCCAGCAGGATGGTTTCAAGTCATTGAAGACTGGCGAGAAGGTCGAATTTGAGATCGTGAAAGGACCGAAAGGCCCACAGGCATCAAACGTCATGAAAGCAGAATAAAAACAGGAGGGGGAGATTACCCCCCCTTCTTCTCCATATCTTTTACATCGTTCCACATTCTATCCATCGCTTCAAGCGATGCATTTGCGATATCCGTATTTTTTTCAATATAAGAAAACCGACGTATAAATTTCTCTATGGTGAAACGGAGCGCGTCTTCCGGGTCCACATCGAGAAACCTGGCTATGTTTACCACGGTGAATAGGAGATCGCCTATCTCTTCCCTTATGGATGAGGGATCACCGGTCTCCTGCGCCTTTCTCAGCTCTCCCACCTCCTCAAAGAGCTTCTCATAAACATCCTGGATTTCCTTCCAGTCAAAGCCGACTTTCGCGGCCCTTTTCGTTATGACATAGGCGCGAAGCAGCGCCGGCATGGCCCGGGGGATACCTGACAGAGGAGCATATTCCGCCTTCTCTTGTTTCTTGAGTTCCTCCCACTTCTCTTCGATGGACTCGACCATGGGTTTTCCCTGAAAAACATGGGGATGTCTGTTGTACATCTTTTCATAAACCTGACGTATCACATCCGCGATGTTGAAGAGGCCCCCTTCCTTACATATCTCGGCAATGAAAACGATGTGGAACAAAAGATCTCCGAGCTCTTCCTGAAGCAACTTTGCGTCATTTTTTTCAATGGCTTCGATCGCTTCGTAGACCTCCTCGAGCAGAAATGTCTTGAAGGAATGAACAGTTTGTTTCCTGTCCCATTGGCATCCCGCATCGCTGCGCAATCTTTCCATGAGTCCTACGAGTTTCGAAAATTCTTCCATGCTGTCTCCTCTTCTTCCGGCCTGGGGAGGGCTTATCGGTTAGCTTTTATGACGGCTGCGATGTACTCGACGGTCTTGTTCATCACATCCCTTTGTTCCTTGATGATGAGTTTTCCCCTCTCGCCCATCTCGCGCCGAAGGTTATCGTCATGCAGGATATCGGCAAGTTTGCCCGCCAGTTCGTCGGCGTCTTGCACCATGCCGCCGGCTTTAGCCTCGATTATTCTATCAGCGATGTTTCTGAAATTGTCCACGAAGGGTCCGAAAAGAACAGGGGTTCCGAAGAAAAGCGGCTCCAATAGATTCTGACCGCCGTAAGGGGCGAGGCTTCCTCCCACGAAGGCGATCTTACTTCTTGCGTAGATTCCGAAGAGGTCTCCTATGGTGTCTACCACCACCACATCAATGTCGGGGGGTGGCCGATCCGGAAGGTGAGAGTGGCGAGCTACACGGAACATGGGTGAAAGATCTCTTACTATATCGCTCGTAAGATGCAGTTCGCGAGGGGCGATATAGACCGTATATCCCGGAAAGGCACTCTTGATTTTGCGGGTAACCTCGTAGACCGCATGAAGTTCCTTCTCTTTGATGCTCCCGAAGGTGACAATGTTTTCTTTCTCGTTGTTGGAGGCCTTCTCTTCAATATCGCGGAAGTATTTTATGTTACCCGCATTGATCACGCGCTTGGGGTCCATGCCGATGCTGATGAAGCGGTCTACGTGCTCTTGAGACTGGGCAAGGACAAGGTCTACCTGAGAAAGCACGGTCCGCATGAAAAAAGCTATCCGTCTGTAATTACTCAACGTGCTGTCGGAAATCCTTCCATTGAGGATGATGACAGGCAAGCCTCGCCTTTTTACCTCCCAAACGAGGTTAGGCCATATCTCGGTTTCTACGATGAGCAGAGCTCTCGGTTCCCACTGGTTGAGAAAGCGTTTCACTGACCAGATGATGTCCAGAGGAAGGGCTGCAACATACGATTTATTGCCCTGTCGCTTGGCGAGAAGGTCTTTAGTATAGTACGTATTTGTCGTGATAAGAAACTCATCGGTGATGGCGGCCTTGATTATCTGCTGTATCAGGTTCTCGGCTATCATGGCCTCCCCGACTGACGCGCCATGGACCCAGATGGGCCTCACGGAGGGGTGGGCGGATGCGCGCGGTACAAGCCGTTCGAAAAGATTTTTCCGTATCTTCTGCTTTGTCAATCCGAATGCCACAAATAAGGGCAGGGTGAGTGTAACGAAGGCATTGTAGATTAATCGCCACATACCATGCTATCTGCCTTTGCCGTGAGGGCGTTCAGAGTATCTTCCAGTTCCCGACGATTCTTTTCTATATTTTCACGGTTTATGGGGTGGTCAATAAAGATCGGGTCACCCCAGAGAAAGACAACCCTGGAAAAAGGGTAGGGGAGAGTAAACCTGTCCCAGGAATGAAAAGTTTTTTTTTACCGGCACCGTACGTGAGCGGAACGATAGCCTTGCCGGAGAGTCCGGCAAGCTCTACGATGCCTTCTTTCACTTTGTATCCGGGCCCTTTCGGACCGTCTGGTGTTATTGCCACATCGACCCCCGCCTTAAGATCGCGGATAATCTCTCTCAACGATGAGACGCTTCCCTTTCGGTAAGAGCCCCTGATGGCCATCAATCCGAAGAGACGCACCACACGAGCGATCAACTCGCCGTCCCTGTGCCTGCTAATGAGAACCTTTCCGCCCCCCTTTTCTTTGGCGAAGGGCATCATAAGGAGCCTGCCGTGCCAGAAGCAGATAATGAAGTTCATTCCATTGGCCCAGGCGTCTTCTATTTGCCCCTTATTGATGTGTTCTATACGCAGGGTCGATTTCAAGATCGTGAGAAAAAGCCAGATAAGCGGTGGGAAAATCTTCAGCATAAGAAAAGACTTTATGGGCTTCGCCATGGCTATTTGTTCCTGATTTGAATAATCTTCTTCTGTGAGCCTTCTTTAAACTGCAATTCATAGAGTCTTTTATACGGGCCATCGGCCTCGATAAGGCTCTTGTGGGTGCCCACCTGAGCGATCATGCCTTTTTCGAGGACCACGATCCTGTTGGCGTTCATAATGGTTGAGAGCCTGTGTGCAATGATGATCGTGGTTCGTCCTTTCATAAGGTTCTCCAGCGCTTTCTGAACCTCGATCTCGGACACGGCGTCGAGAGAGCTTGTGGCCTCGTCGAGGATCAGGACAGGCGCGTTCTTATAAAGGGCCCGCGCGATGGCAATCCTCTGCTTCTGTCCGCCCGAAAGCCTGACCCCCTTCTCTCCAACCACTGTCTCGTAGCCTCTGGCAAACTTGACGATGAATTCGTGGGCAAAGGCCATGGAGGCGGCATGCACGAGCCTATCCTCTTCAGGAGTCACGCCGTAAGCGATATTGTTTCTGATTGAATCGTTAAAGAGGATAACGTCCTGGGTGACGAGCGCGATATTTCTCCTCAACGAGTTCAATGATACGTTGCGTACGTCAAATCCGTCTATTTCAATGCCGCCTTGAGTCGTATCGTAAAATCTTGGTATGAGATTGGCAAGTGTGGTTTTGCCCACCCCGCTTTCCCCAACAAGGGCCACAACTTCATTCTTATCAATCCTCAGATTGATATTCTTGAGCACCATCTTCTCATCGTATTTGAAGGACACGTTCTTAAACTCGATGACGCCGTCAATATTTTCGAGTTCGGCGGCCCCCGGTTTGTCTTCTATTTCCGGCTTTCTATCGATTATCTCAAAGACCCTCTGGGCCGCGGCGAGGCCCTGCTGGACGTTGTGGTTTTCTTTGTTTAATCTCTTGACAGGTTCGTAAAGGAAAAGAAGCGCTGCCGTAAAAGACATGAAGTCACCGGGCGTTGAATGGCCGGCTATGACTTCGCCTCCTCCATACAAGATCACGACGGCGACGGCGATACCGCCGATGATTTCCATGATCGGATGAGACAGGGCGCGAAGCTTTGTTCGTTTCATGATAATACGAAACATCTGTTCGTTTTCTCCATTGAACCGTCCGTTTTCATACGTTTCCATGGAGAACGCCTTGACGATGCGCTGGCCCGTGATCGTCTCATGGAGAAAGCTCGTGAGGCGGGCCGCCGATTTCTGCGTATTGATTCCGACTTTTCTTAATTTTTTTCCGAATGAAACGATGGGGTAAATAGCGAAAGGAAGCACGATGAACGCGATTGTTGCAAGTTTCCAGTCACGGTAAAAAACAACGCCGATAAGACCCACGATACTGAACACGTCTACGAGGATCGCCGTCACTGAGTCTGATACGGTGCCCTGGATAAGTCCTACATCGTTCATGATCCTCGAGATACTCTGGCCTGTCGGGGTCTTGTCAAAGAAAGAAAGGGGTTGTTTCTGGAGATTGGCGAAGACGAGGTTTCTGATATCCGTGACTACCCTCTGACCCACATATCCCATGAAATACGCTTGAAGATAATAAAAGAAACCGCTTATCAGGAATAGAAGAATAACAACGAGCGGCATAAGGTAGAGCATCTTCGCATTTTTGTTCACAAAGACATCATCTACGACATACTTCACTATGTATGCCTGGAGCGGACTTTTGCCTGAATACACAGCCATACAGGCCATGGCCACGGCAAGTTTTGCCCAGTAGGGTTTGAGAAACTCAAGGAGTCTGCGATAGAGCGCCATATCTCTCCTCTAGAAACTCGACGATTCCGTCTCTGGCATTTTCATAAGCATTGTGTTTATTAAGCTCTCCTGTGATCCCCTCAATACCTTTTCTTATCTCCTGTTTCCCATTATGTACCATATATAAAGCCCTTTCCGCAATCTTTTCGGGGTCTAGGTCCTGGATGAATTCTGGAAAAACTTCTCTTTCGGCGATAATATTGGGAAGGCTGATGAAGTCTGTTTTCACGAGCATCTTCGCGATGAAGTAGGAAAGAGGAGAAATCCGGTAGATAACGATTGTAGGGGCCTTAAGTATTGCGGCTTCCAGCGTGACACTCCCTGATGCCACAATAGCGGCATCGCAGTGAGCCAGTGCGTCGTACGCATGGTTTTTGACCAACACTATTTTGTTGAGGCCCTCTTTGAAGGGCGCGAGCATCTCTTCCTGTATATTTTCAGCTAAAGGCAGGACCGTGATCATTTCGGGAAGGTTCTTTTTCATGATGTTTACTGTGTCGATCAGTACGGGCAGGTGTTTCTTGATCTCGTTTTCCCTGCTTCCGGGCATGATCGTGATAACGGGGTTGCCCTCATTTTTTCCAATGACCTTGAGAAACTCGTCTCTTGAGAGGGAAGGCCGAACCGTATCGATGAAGGGGTGTCCCACATAGAGGGCGTCGATGCCGTATGAATCATAGAGCCTCTTTTCGAAGGGGAGAATACAGATCACTCTATCCACATATTTCTTGATAACACGGATACGATTTTTTCTCCACGCCCATATCTGGGGCGGAATGAAGTATACAACGGGGATGCCGCTTCTCTTGGCGAAGCGGGCTATCCTCAGATTGAATCCGGGGAAATCCACGAGGACGACCAGAGCAGGTTTGTTTTGCCGGATATACTTCTTTACCACACTGAAAGCCCTGAGAATATGGGGAAGCCTGGAGAATATTTCGCTGACTCCGGTGAGGGAAATATCCCGGTAATCGCAGATAAGACGGGCACCCGCTTGAGCAAGCCTTTTGCCCCCGACCGCGCTGAATGTGAATTCAGGGTGGCCCTTGAAGCGCCCTACGAGGTTCGCCGCGTGTAACTCTCCGGAAAGTTCACCGGTAATAAGAACAATCTCATTATCGAATGATCGGGACACGCTTCTTCCCTGCGATGTGTTCTTTGATTCTTGTGGCAAGCGCGAGGGCTTTTAATCCATCGATGCCGGTGATGCTCGGGGTTTTTTTGTCCCGGATGGAACCGATGAACTCGAGCAATTCGTCCTCAACCGGGTCAAGCCGCGAGGCGGCGTATTCTGATGTATCGACTGAGCCCGTTTGGTTTTTCACCAAACTTGTGCATTTCCCCTGGAGCAGATCTATGGAGAGAGACTTGCCTTCTTCGTATATTGTCAACATGCGTTCTTTCCTGGAGGAGATTCTGCTTGCCATCAGGTTTGCGATGCAGCCACCCGAAAACTCGATCCTTACATTCACCGCGTCAAGCTTATCCGTCATAAAACAGAGGCCCTGCGCGTGAACTTCGCCGATCTCATCAGGCACGAGGGAAAGCAACAGATCGAGATCATGGATCATGAGATCAAGGACCACATCCACGTCGGTCGATCTTCCGGTGAATGGACTCGTTCGGGTCGATTCGATAAGGATCGGCTTTTCAACAAAACGACGGCCATGAGAGAAAGCGGGGTTGAACCGTTCGAGGTGGCCAATCTGGAATACAAGATTATGGGCAGCCGCGCTGTCTATGAGCTCCTGCGCCTGAGCCGTATTCACCGCAATAGGCTTCTCCATGAAAACGTGTTTGCCCGCATTAAGAAAGGCCTTGCCGATAGTGTGATGTGTTTCCGTAGGCGTAGCGATGATTGCCGCCTGGCACAAAGGGATTGTGTCCTGCCATCGCTCATAGAGTTTAAATCCCATCCTGTGTGCGGTCTCGCCGGCAAGAGCGGTATTCGTATCAGCGATCGCGGATACCTCGACGCCATCAATGGTGAGGAGCTTATTGAAATGAATCTTCCCCATATGGCCGAGGCCGACCAGAGCGACTTTTAGCGACATACACCCCTTTTTGATGTTTTCATAAAGTCGATGAGTGTTTCAATGTGTTCACTCCGAATCTCTTCCTGGATGATTTTCAGGGATGTGCTCAAGGGAAGGGCGGATCTGAAGAGCAGCTTGTAAGCCTTCTTGAGCTGTGATATTTCTTCTTTCTTGAAACCGTGACGTTCCAAACCCACAACGTTGAGCCCATAGAGTTTGGCGCGGTTGCCCGCTCCTCCCGCTGCAATAACGAAAGGCGGGACATCGTTGGGAATGCCGGTGAGTCCACTCACGAAGGCGTACTGTCCGATTCTGCAGAACTGATGTATGGCGCAAAATGCGCTGATTGTGGCGAAGTCGGCCACCTGTACGTGGCCGCCCAGGGTTGCGCCGTTTGTCATGATCACATGGTTGCCCAGGGCACAGTCATGAGCTATGTGCGCGTATGCCATGATCAGGTTATGATCGCCTACCTTAGTCGTGCCCCCGCCATGCACGGTACCCCTGTTTATCGTAACGTATTCTTTAATGGTATTGTTGTGTCCGATGACTACCTGCGTCTCTTCTCCCATGTATGTGATATCTTGAGGCGCCCCTCCGATAGAGGCGAAAGGGCTTACCGTGCAGTTCTCGCCGATCGTTGTGGCGCCCTGAACCACCACATGGCTGATAAGCTTTGTGCCCCTCTTGATGATGACCGGTCCATCGATGGTACAGTAAGGTCCTATGTCAACATCCTCATCGATCCGCGCCTGACTGTCTATTACTGCCGTGTGATGTAACACCGTTTCTACTCCTTGTTCGTTTTGAGCATGGCCATGATGCGCGCCTCAGCCACTATATCATCGTCCACAAGCGCTTTTCCGTCGAATACCCATATTTCACGCCTATGTTTTACGACTTCCGCAACAAGCTTCAACTGGTCCCCTGGGATAACCGGTTTCCGGAAACGAGCGTCGTCTATGCCGGTAAAGAAAACCGACCCCTCCATCCCGGGAAAAGACGTAAACGCCAGTACACCGCCCGTTTGCGCTATGGCTTCGAGAATAAGCACGCCCGGCATAATGGGCCTTGTGGGAAAATGACCGGGGAAGAACGGTTCATTGTAGGTCACATTCTTGATGCCTACGATCCTTTTTGCCGGCTCCAATTCCACTATCCGGTCCACGAGAAGAAAGGGATATTTGTGGGGGAGGAGTTTCATTATTTCGTTTATATCAATCATTCCCGTCCTCCAGGTGCAGTTTCTCTTCCATCTTCTTCATCTTCTCAAAAAGAAGGGGCAATCTCTTGAGGTAGCTATTCAGTTTCAGCCATTCTCTGTGGGGCATATGGGGTGTGCCTGAAATAATAGCATTGGATGGCACGTCCCCGGTAATACCGGCCCGTCCCCCCGCCATAACGTTGTCACCGACTGTAACATGATCGGCGATGCCGGCCTGACCGGCCAGGACAACATTCTTTCCTATGGTGGCGCTGCCGGAAATTCCCACCTGAGAAACGATTATAGAATTCTCACCGATGGAAACATTGTGGGCAATCTGCACAAGGTTATCTATTTTCGTGCCTCTTCCGATACGGGTTGTGCCCAGCGATCCCCTGTCTATGGTCACATTTGCCCCTATCTCCACGTTGTCTTCGATGACGACCGTTCCCAGATGAGGGATCTTTCGGTGCTCTTGTCCGTCCCATACATATCCAAAACCGTCACTGCCGATGACAGTTCCGCTGTGTACAACGACGTTTTTGCCGATTTTTACGTCAGGGTAAATGGTTACGTGCGGATAAAGCGTGCAGCCCTCATCGATTGTCACGTTCTTGCCTACACAACAAAATGGGTAGATTACGGTACCCGACTGAATAACGGCGTTTTCGTCCACAAAAGCATAGGGGGCGACAGAGACACCATCTGCTATCCTGGCCTCACCTGATACGAAAGCGAGCCTGCTGACGCCGGCTTCCATCCCTCTCGGTTGTGCGAAAAGCTCCGCCGCCTTTATATAGGCAAGTTCCGGCCGCTCTACCACAATAAGGTTGACATTTGCGAGGCCCCCGGGAGGAAATTCTTTTCCGACAATAATTGCCGATGCTTTGCAGCTTGCGAGAAATTTCTTGTAACGGGCATGCGCAAGAAATGTGATCTCTCCAGCTCTCGCATCCTTTATGCCTGAGATGCCACTGACCTCGATCTCGCCATTACCAATCAAATGACCGTGCAGGTAAGAGGCAATCTTCTTGAGGGGGATCATTTCTTGGATGTTGGCTGTTGCTTTTTCCCTGCTTCATTGAAGAGGGCGATGACCTTGTCCGTAATATCGATCGTCGGCGAAGCGAAGAGTATCCCGGCCTGGTTCTTTTCGAGGATGAGTGTGTATTTCTCTTTCTCTCCCAGGTTTTTGACAATTGTTTCGATTTCTTTCAAGATTTTCTGCGTGTATTCCTGATCCTTTTGCTGTAACTCGGTCTGATAATCGCCGGCCAATCTCTGGTAATCCTTCAATTTGGCCTGATACTGTTTTTCTTTGTCTGCTCGTGCCTCAGGGGTGATCGTGGCTGCCTGCTTTTCAATGGCGTCTTTGAGTTTTTGCAGCTCGTCCTGTTTTGTATCGAGGTCCTTTTTTAGCTTGTCCGCTTCAGCCTTGAGGGTGGTTTGAATCTCTTTGCCCTGGTTGGACTCGAGCATTATCTTCTGCAAATCCGCATATACGATGTTCATGGTCTGCCCATGTGAAATGTGCGGCGCCAACAGTACTCCGAGAACGAAAAAACTTGCGACAAAATACTTCATGCTGCCTCCTTGCTAATATTGTGTACCGATGGTAAACTCGAATGCGTTCTTTCTCTCATCTTCTTTAGGGTTCAGATTGAATCCGAGCTCGAGTCGAATAGGCCCCATGGGCGAGAACCAGCGTATACCGAACCCCCCCGTTGTCTTCAGAGAAAAACTGTCCAGGGTGTCGAAGCCGTCTCCGGCATCGAAAAAGATGACCCCTTTTAACCCGGCCGGTTTGAAAATGGGGAATATCCATTCCAGGTTGCAGAAGGCCTCATTAATGCCACCTATCACTTCACCGTTCGTGTCCGTAGGTCCAGCCTCTCCGTACTTGAACCCTCGTATGGAATTGAGGCCTCCGATGAAGAATTTCTCAAAAATCGGCACACTCACCCCACTGTACTGTCTTATCGTGCCTGCGGTGGCTTTGATGAAGAAGGCGCTGTCCAAAAACGATACAGGGAAGTACTTGCCCGCATATCCGACCACGGATACGAACTTGTTATCGCCGAGGAGCGGTCCGCCAGCGTACTCGACCGTAATGGCTGAATGGGAGCCCTTCGTGGGGTTCATGACATTATCGATGGTATTTCTTGCCAACGTGAGGGAGACGGCGCTCGTGACGCTCGATCCCGACTGGTTCTGGACGTACGCGCTTGCATCATCTTCTACGTTATAGACGTCCACATTTTCCAGCCTATATTGTACGGTCGTCTTTACAAAGTCCGTAAGAGGGCGGGTAAGTGAGAGGCTGCCGCCCTGCCGTTTATAATCATAAGTGTCGAAGATTCTCGTAAAGTTAAAGGCGCTCGCGCCCGCGTGGAGGTTCTTGTCGAAAATATAAGGCTCCAGGTACGAAATCCTGAATTCATGCGTTATGCTGCCTAAAGAAGCCTCCAGAGATAAGTTCCTTCCGGTTCCAAGGAGGTTTTCCTGGGAAATAGTACCGGTCACGAAGGCATTTTCTGCGGTGCTATAACCCACTCCCACGCTCAACGTTCCTGTTGGGCGCTCTTCCACAGAAATATCCATATTGGCCTTGGCGGGGTCCTCGGTCTTGATGAGTTTCATGTCAATGTCTTTGAAGTAGGTCGTGTTGGTGAGCTTCCTTTTGCTTTCTTTGAGGCTTGACGAGGAGAACCTGTCCCCTTCGGCAAACTTCAGCTCCCTTCGTATGACCTTATCCCGTGTCTTGGCATTGCCAATGATATTGATCCGGTTAAAGTAAACCTCCGTCCCCTTGGATATGTTGAAAACCATATTTACCGTCTTTGTCTTGTCATCAATGACGTTAAGAGGAGCTACATCACAGAAGGCATAGCCCTTGTCCTGATATAGATCGGTGAGGGTGAGAACATCCTCATGATAGAGGCTCGATCGAAAAATATTCCCTGTTTTACTTTTCAATTTGCCCGTAAGCTCATCCTTGGGAAACATCAGATCGCCGGCGAAATCTATGGTCCCGTTCTTATAGATGTCTCCTTCTTGCACGCCTAATGTAATGGTGATAGACTTGCCATCTTTAGAAACGGCAATATCAGGCACGCCTATGTTGGCTCTCACGTACCCGTTATCGTTATAAAAGGCCTCAACATTCTTCCGGTCTTCTTCAAGGTTATCCTCGTCGAGGATGCCTGAACCGGTTATCCACGAGAAAAGCCCTTTTTCTTTTGTGCGCATGTACCTTTTGAGAACACTCGGCTTAAACGCCTTATTGCCAACAAAGACGATCTTTTTTACGTGGGCCTGACTGGGTTCGTCAACAGTGATCGTGACGGTAGCGTTGTACTCCTCGCCGTAATCGATTTCATAGTTAATAGCGGTGGCGTAGTAACCTTTACTGGCATAGAATTTTTTGAGCTCGTCGATGCTCTCTTTGATTCTATCCGTGTTGAGAACGGTATTTGTCCTTATCTTCAGTTTTTCTACCAGATCCGAGGTCTTAATCTTTTTGTTTCCTGATATATAAATTGCCTTGATGGGTGGCCTTTCGATCACCACGAAGGTGACGATCTTTCCTTTGTCGGTATCCTTTACATCGATCTGTACGTCACTGAAGAAACCGGTCTTGTAGATGTTTTTCATGTCCTCTTTGACTTTATCCGCATTATACGCTTCGTTTTCTTTCGATTTTACGGCATTGAGGACAAAGCCGGTGTCAATCCTCTCGTTACCGGCAATCTCGATTTTAAATATCCTGTCGGCATCAAGGGCGAAAATGCTTGCCGGGCACGCAATAATAAGCAAAGAGATGAGAAGGATTCTCAATTTTCCCATACGATTAGCAAAATTACCAGAAAAAGCGCGTATTGTAAAGGCAAAAAACCATGATCGAAAAGAGTCTTGATATTTTGCCCGCTGAGTGTTCACACAAGAACCAATTTCACCTGTGTTTTTCTACGCCCATTTTCCTGCACATGTGGGAGAGCGGACAGGTACTACAGAAGGGCGATATGGGACGACAGATGCGCTTTCCAAAGGTTACAAGCAGGGTATTGTATACGATCCAGTATTTCCGCGGCAGTATCTGTCTTAAAGCGTCCTCAGTTTCATGCGGGTTCCTGGTTGATATGAACCCCAGTCTGTTTGAGATCCTGTGAACATGTGTGTCCACGCAAATGCCCGGCTTGCCGAACCCCTCGGTGACCACGAGGTTGGCCGTCTTCCTCCCCACGCCCTTCATGGTCAGGAGTTCATCGATTGAATCAGGGACGTGTCCGCCGTATTTTTCCGCTACCATCCGGGAAACCTCTTTCAAGGTCCGAGATTTGTTCCGGTAGAAGCCTACAGGGTAAATAAGTGCCGCAAGTTCCTTTTCGGGCATACTCATGATATCTTGAGGAGTCTTTGCCCGCTTTAGAAGTCTTGCCATCACCTTCTCCGTGAGTTCATCCTTTGTCCTGAGGCTTAAGAGCGTGCCGACCAGTACGAGGAACGGGTCTTTCTTCGATTTCCGGGATATACTCGTCACCGCAGGCACATCTTCGGGGAAGAGTCTTTGAAGTATATCTATCATTTCCTCGAAAGGAAATCTCACGACTCGCACTCTGCTTGGTTTGGCGCGTCTCATCGTTTCTTTCCCTGCTCATCCCCGGTATCGGCCAGGAAAACCTCCGTGATACTCCTCATCGCTTCCGTATGAGTGCCTTCCCAATAGACCTTTTTGCAATGAGGACATGTTTTGAATCGGCTGTGATGATGATAGGTATACTCGGGGATGAGCCCTTCGATAGCTTCTTTGGACGCGGCCTGAAGAAGGGTATTGCATGCGAGGCATCTCGTCATGAAACGGGCGCGGTCAAGTACAGGCCGTATCAGGTGTCCGATTTCTTTGAGCTGTGCTTCCGTGTCATTTGATCTCACGAAGACCACCGGTTGATAGGCAATGGGTTTCGTCCTTTTTGTCAGTAGAAGAGGGGGGTCTGCCAATTTCCTGTATGGCTCGAGCGTGTCCTCTGCTTTCGTAAACGAGATCGTGTCGAAGCCAAGCATACGCAAACGTTTGGCGAGTCTTCCGAGGGTAATATCACAGATAAACCTCATCTTGTGACGAGCGCCCTCGCGAGAGTTTTCACCTTCGCTTTGATCTCTTCTTCGGCCGCTATATATCTCTCTTCCATGATGACTTCTCCCATGCAGATCACCGTGTCCACAATAGAGCCGTTTGACGCGTAGACAATATCGGAGTAGATGTCGAAGTTGGGAACGAACTCGGGCCCCGCAATATCGACAAGGACAATGTCGGGGCTTTTGCCGACCTCAATCTGCCATTCACCGAGATGAAAGATCCTGGCCGCGATCCCGGTGGCAAGATCAAACGTCCGCCTTGCGGGAAGCATGGTGGGATCATGGGAAAGAAACTTTGCAAGAAGGGATGAGAACTTCATCGTCTCGATAAGATCGAGATGATTGTTCGAGGCGCAGCCATCCGTGCCGAAGCAGTAAGGGATATCATTCGATTCCATGAGGGTGTGGGGAAAGATACTGTCCACCGAGAGTTTCAGGTTAGAGACAGGAACATGCACGAGCTTTGCATCCGTCTTTTTCAGGATGGACGCGTCTGAAGCGGTGAGCATACATCCGTGACAGCCTATGTAGCGATCTGAAAGCAGGTCTATGTCACGAAGGAACTCGACGGGCGTGACCCCGTACTTCTGTATGGAGAAGTCTATTTCCTGCTGTGTTTCCATGAGGTGCATATGAATGAGAATGTCCCTCTGCTTAGAGAAATCTCTCATCCATTCAAGGCTTTTCTTTGAAACGGTGTAGATAGCATGGGGACCGAATGTGAACGTGACGTTAGGCCTGTATTTGTCTGAAAGCTCAAAGAGCCGTGTATTCTCCTCTAGCTGCTCGTCACTCTTCTTCTCGTCAAACATGTCGATGAAAACGGCGCTTACAAATCCCCGTATCCCCATATCGCAGGCCGCCTGAGCCGTTGCTTCCCAGTGCCAGTACATATCGTTGAATGAGGTGATACCATTCTTGATCATTTCAAGGCATGCGAGTTTTGCGCCCCAGTAAACGTCTTCTTCAGTGAGCTTTGCCTCCAGGGGCCAAATCTTTTCTTCGAGCCATCTCTTAAGAGGCATGTCGTCTGCGTAGCCCCTGAAAAGAGTCATGGCCGCATGTGTATGACCGTTGATGAGAGAGGGAAGGGCAGCCTTGTTTCTTCCATTTATCACTTTATCGGCCCTGCGCATGCAGCCGGGATCGATCTCTTCAATAAGGCCGTTGTTGATGAAAATGTTCGTTGTAGTTTCTCCGAGGAGAACATCTTTAATGAGTATTTTCACGATATGCCCCTGGTGACGAGCGACTCAATCACGATTTCAATGGTTTTGACATTCTTCCGCACGTTCTCTCTTATCTGTTCCATAGTGAGCGGGACCCGAAGAATTCCGTTGCAGTAGTTATCGACACAACAGAGACTTGCGTACGGTATCCCATATTCCATGCAGAGCGTTGCCTCCGACGCCATGGTCATACCGACGACGTGGCCATAAGGTTTGAGCAACGCTATCTCGGCTTTTGTCTCAAGTCGGGGTCCTAAGGTCTCAATGTAGACACCTCCGGAGCGAACCTTTATACGGTGCTCTCTCAATAAATTGGCGAGTGATATCCTGAGATCCTGATCCATTGTCGGCACGATGAAATGCATTTCTCGGTCAAAAAACGTTGGTATCTTCCAGATTGCAATGAAATCGTCGGGAATGATGAACATCCCCGGTTTTAAGGAAATCCTGAGGCTTCCCACTGAGTTTATTGCCACGACCTTTCGTACTGCCAAATCCTTCAGGGCGCGGATGTTGGCCTTATGGTTGATCATATGGGGGGGCACAGGCCTCGCCGTGTGCCTTTGGAGAAAGATCACGTCTTTTTCTTCTCTAATCTCGACCAAGCCATGAACGGTCTTTATCCGTCTTACGTTCCAGGACGAAAAAAGGGGAGATTCCATGAAAGAGGTACCGCCTATTATAGCGATGGGCTGATTTACGGGCGATTTATGTTTCATGGGTTCTCCCGACGATTAAGAGAAATCTGTCTTCGTCTATTACTTTGATTCCGAGTGCCCGCGCTTTGTCTAATTTCGAACCGGCTTCCTCTCCGGCAACGACGTAATCCACATTCCTGCTTACCGATGAGGCGGTTTGCGCTCCGAGCACTTCCACCGCGCCTCTCGCCTGATCCCTCGACATGCTTTTTAGAGAACCTGTGAAGACGAAGGTGAGCCCGGCGAGTTTGGTGGAACCTTTTTCTTTGTATTCAAGTACAACACCCGCGGCAAAGATACGCTCGATGGTCTTTCTGTTCTTTTTGTCCTTGAAGAAGCTGACAATGCTTCCTGCCACTTCAGGTCCTATTTCCCTCACAGTGAGAAGGGCATCCATATCTGTCTCCATGAGCGTATAGATGTCCTTGTATCGTTCAGCCAGGAGAGCGGCAACATGCTCACCCACGTTTCTGATACCCAGCGCGTAAACGAATCGTGCAAAGGACCTGTTTCTGGAGGCATCGATGGCCTCCATGATGTTTTGTGCTGATTTTTCGGCCATCCTTTCCAGGGCACTCAAGTCTTTCTTTTCCAAATAGTAGAGGTCGGACACATCCTGAATGATCCGTTTGTCAACGAGCTGCTCAATAAGCTTGGTTCCCAGTCCATCAATGTCCATGGCCCTTTTGGAAGCAAAATGTTCTATTCTGCCTTTTATCTGGGCAGGACAGTTGATATTCACGCAGCGCCAGATGGCTTCACCTTCCGGTCTCACGATGGCCTCATGACAGACAGGACACGTGCGGGGCATGACGAAAGGCTTTTCTGAGCCGGACCGCTTGTCCTTCACGACCCTCACCACCTCCGGGATAACATCTCCTGCCCTCGTGACGACGACCGTATCACCTATCCGGACATCCTTTCGCCTGATTTCGTCTTCATTATGGAGTGTTGCCCGTGAAACTTCTACACCCCCGATAGCCGCCGGAGTGAGCACGGCCACAGGGGTGAGCGCGCCCGTCCTACCGACGCTCACCATGATATCATCGATCACGCTCAACGCTTCACGGGCCTCGAACTTGAAGGCTACGGCCCACCGCGGAGATCGGGAGACCGCACCGAGTTTATTCTGTTCCTCAATATTGTTTACTTTGATAACAGTGCCGTCAATCTCGTAAGGGATCCGGTCCCGCATGCCTTCGATATAATGATAGTGATCTATGACCTCACCCATGTTTTCGCAGAGTTTGGCCAGAGGGTTGACCCTGAAGCCCCACGCCTTCAGATACTGGAGAAACTGAAACTGAGTTTTGGGATTTGCCCCTATAATCTGACCCGGCGCATAGCAGAAGATGTTGAGCTTTCTGTCTGACGTAATCCTAGGGTCCAATTGTCGGATGGAGCCGCTCGCAGCATTTCTTGGGTTTGCGAAGAGCGGCTCGCCGGATTCCGCTCGGGTCTCGTTGAGGGCGATAAACTCCTTTTTTCCCATATACACTTCTCCTCGAACTTCGAGGCGCTCGGGCACAGGCACGTGTCCCTGGGCAAGAAGGCGCGTAGGAATCGAGCGTATGGTTTTCAGGTTTTGTGTGACGTCTTCACCTACGTATCCGTCGCCTCTGGTTGAGCCGAGGGCGAACAAGCCGTTAACATAGACAAGCTCGACGGCAAGCCCGTCTATCTTCACCTCTATGACATACTCAATCAAGTCGGTTTTGAGGAGCTTTTTTACCCGCTTATCGAAATCGACTATTTCTTGAACAGTCATAGCGTTTTGGAGGCTCAGCATGGGAACTGTGTGTGTAACGGTGGAAAACTCATCGAGCGGTGTTGCACCCACTCTCTGGGTGGGAGAGTTACTGTCGAAGAATTCAGGGTATTTCATCTCGAGATCTGTGAGGTCCTTGAGGAGGCGGTCGTACTCTGCGTCGGAGACTTGTGGGTCATCAAGCACGTAATAGCGGTAATTATGATATTCCAGAGTCTTTCTCAACTCTTCGATCCGCGCTTGTACCTGCCCTTTGTCCATATCGGTAACAATCGTAATTCACTAATTATAATACAATTGATTAGAAATAATGTATCATATACTATACAATGTCAGGGAGTCCAGCAAATTTGGATGCACTAACAGACGGTACAGAGCCTGAAATGAGATTTGCGGCATAACGGCCTTTGCGCATGGTTCTTGAATGACGAACAATCGCGTCCACCATTAGGCACCAACATGCAAATGGTGTGGAGGTAAGGTTGGAGATCGTTGGTTTCTTTCGAAACATACCCATCAAAAAGAAGTTGATTCTGCTGTGCGTTCTCACTACGGCTTCAGGGCTTTTTCTTGCCGGTATTGTATTTATTGTAAATGAAGTGTTCTCTTCCAAAGCAGTCCTTATGCAGGAGCTTAAGGGGATTGCGGATACCGTGGGAAAGAGTAGCGCCGGGGCGCTCGTCACCCACGACAGGCAAGGGATGGAAGAAACCCTGGGTCATTTAAATTTCATGCCTCATATCATGTATGCCGCCGTCTACGATGTTGAGGGGAGGGTATTTGCGCACTACCAGCGAGGCGATTATAAGCCATTGCCACAGGCTGGCGCTTCGGGGGAGCAAGGCTATCATTTCGGCATACGGCATCTGGCCATATTCCAGAACATTGTTTCGGATGAGAAACCCATCGGCGCGGTGTACATGGTTTATGACCTGAACAAGTTCTATTTCACGGTTTTTCGGCACGGAGTGATGCTGTGCGCCGTCATGGCACTCTCTTTGCTGATAAGCTACCTCTTGTCATCCAGGTTGCAGAAGATAGTAACGGAGCCGCTTTTGGAGCTCACATCTCTCATGGGCGTCATCTCGAAGAAAGAAGATTATGCCTTACGAGCCGTGGCGCGCAACAAAGACGAAACCGGTTACCTGGCGCAGGGTTTCAACGAGATGCTCAAAAAAATGCAGGAGAGAGACGGAGAGTTGAAGGACTATCGGAGACACCTGGAAAAGCTCGTCGAAAAGCGGACCGAAGAGTTGAGCGAGATAAACAGACATTTGCAGCAGGAGCTTGTAAAACGCGAATCAGCGGAGAGGGCGCTCAGGGAATCGGAGGACATGTACCGAACTATCTTCGAGAACACAGGCAACGCGAGCATTATCGTAGAAGACGATACCACAATATCCCTTGCCAATACGGAATTTGAAAAACTGTCGGGCTACTCCCTTCAGGATATAGAGAAGAAGAAATCCTGGATTGAGTTCTTCGATAAGGCGTATGCCGAACAAATGAAAGAATACCATTATTTGAGGCGTATCAATCCACTCGCCGCGCCCAAGCAGTATGAAGCACGGTTTGTCGACAAATCAGGCGTAACAAAAGATGTCTATCTGACGGTAGCGTTGATTCCAGGCACAAAGAAGAGCGTTCTATCGATCCTCGATATCGATGACCGAAAGGACCTCGAGGAACAGCTGAGGCAATCCCAGAAGATGGAGGCCATAGGCCAGCTTGCAGGCGGCATCGCGCATGATTTCAATAATATTCTCACCACCGTTATCGGTTACAGCGGCATGCTGCAGATGAAGATGGATCCGGAAAGCCCGCTCAAGGAGTATGTCGAATCGATCATGAGTTCGGCAGAGAGGGCCACCCATCTCACACAGGGGCTCCTCGCCTTTGGCCGCAAACAGGTGCTTGCACCAAAGATCATCGACCTCAACGATACCATACGGAACGTGGAAAAACTCTTGAGGAGACTCATCGGGGAAGATATTGAACTGGTGACAGCATTCAATCAGTCCGCTGTAATGATTTTCGCCGACTCCGGCCAGCTGAGCCAGGTTCTCATGAATCTCGCTGCCAACGCGCGGGACGCTATGCCCGACGGAGGCATTCTCACGATAAGGACCGAAATCGCAACACTCGAAGGAGACCCGGCCAAACTCTACAACAGTAAGCCGCGTAAATATGCCCTGCTCACCGTGTCCGACACGGGCTCAGGAATGGACAAGGACACCTCGAGGAAGATCTTCGAACCTTTCTTCACTACAAAAGAGGTGGGAAAGGGCACCGGTCTCGGACTATCCATCGTGTACGGTATCGTAAGACAGCATCAGGGTCTGATAGATGTGGTGAGTGAGCCCGGCAAAGGGACCCTCTTCAAAATCTATTTTCCTCTCAAGAGGCCCTCCGACGATAAGCGGGCTGATTCTCCTGTCCAAGAAATCCGCGGGGGGCAAGAGACTATCCTTGTTGCAGAAGACGATCCGCACGTGAGAGAGTTGACGAGAGATATCCTGGAGGAATACGGGTATCACGTGATCGAAGCGTGCGATGGAGAAGACGCGGTTGCCAAGTTCCGACAAAAGGAGGGGGAAATATCCCTGGCGGTACTTGATGTGATCATGCCCAAAAAAAATGGCAAGATGGTCCAGGAAGAAATCACGGGGATACGACCCGACATCAAAACGATATTCATGAGCGGCTATACGGCAGATATTATCCATAAAAAGGGTGTCTTCGAAGAGGGTATCCACTTCATCGCAAAACCGATCATCTCACACACGCTCTTGCGGAAAGTGCGCGAGGTCCTTGACGGCTAACCTTTGGATAATTGAACGAGAACGCACCCGTCTCGTATTAAGTCCGTGTGAAATAAGACTTTTGAAAGGCTTGCCGGGAGATATTTTTCTTGACAAAACCGCTCATATCAATGTATTTTTGCTATGTTTTATCCAATTCACTCAATGAGGGTGGCGTGTGTTTAAGTCGTTGAAGCTGAGATTCATACTTATTCTTGTGTTTTTGATCGTCTTCGCCGTTTTTCTCCTGCCTAACGTGTACGAACCGCAGGGCCAAATGAAGAAATATCTGCCGTCGAGTAAGATTCGCTTGGGACTTGATCTGAAAGGTGGCATGGATTTGTTGCTCGAGCTTGACATGGAAAAGCTCATGGAGAATATGGTAGATCGGAAATTTAATGCCCTAAAAGACGCGATGATTGCCGAGGGAATTCGTTTCCTTGCCCTCGACAAGAAGGAATACTCGGTGCTCATCACTGTGAGACAGGACCAGAAGGAAAAGCTTTATAACCTTATAGGAAACAGATTCTCCGAGCTGAAGGCGGGGACGTCAAAAACTGAAGGAGACACGATTCAGCTTGAATTTCTGCTGCCAGAGAAAGAACTGTCTACCATAAAGGACAACGCGGTGCACCAGGCCCTTGAAACCATACGGAATAGGATAGACCAGTTCGGCGTCTCCGAACCCGTTATCGTCCAGCAGGGGGCGAACCAGATAGTCGTTCAGCTGCCGGGCGTCAAAGACCCTCAGAGGGCTCTTGAGTTAATAGGAAGGACAGCACAGCTCGAGTTTAAACTGGTCGACGAAGAAAATATGTCGAGAGCCGCGGCGGGCCAGGTACCCGAAGGCGACGAGCTGCTCATGGAGAGACGCAAGAACCGGGAGACCGGGGTTGCTACAACATCACCAATCCTCGTGAAAAAGCAGGCCGATCTGACGGGCGATCTTTTGACGGATGCCCGGGTACAATACGGATCGGGCCGTGGCGGCTTAGGGAGCGAGATTGCGGTGGGCATCGAGTTCAATCAGGAAGGCGCGGATCGTTTTGATAAAATCACCGCCGCGAATATCGACAAGCGGCTCGCCATCGTTCTCGACAATGTGGTCTATTCAGCCCCGGTGATTCGAACGAGAATATCCGGAGGCAAGGCCCAGATCACTGGTAATTTTACCGTCGATGAGGCCACGGACCTTGCCAATGTCCTCAGAAACGGTGCGCTTCCGGCGCCTGTGAAGGTGGTACATAACCTCACCATCGGACCGGCCTTAGGCCAGGATTCCATCAGGATGGGCATGCAGGCTGCCATCCTTGGCGCCGTTCTCGTGGTTCTATTTATGATCTATTATTACAAGCTATCAGGCATTGTTGCAGACATAGCCCTGTTCCTCAACCTTATTTATCTCCTCGGTGTGTTCAACATTTTCAACTTTACCCTCACACTGCCCGGTATTGCCGGCATTATCCTCACCATGGGCATCGGCGTAGACACGAACGTCATCATCTTTGAGAGGATCAGGGAGGAGTTGCGTCTCGGTAAAACCGTGAGGGCTGCTATCGATGCCGGGTACTCCAGGGCCTGGCTTACGATCATTGACGCGCACGTCACGACCCTCATCACCACGGTCGTTCTGTTTACCTTCGGCACCGGACCCATACAGGGGTTTGCCCTGACACTGGGTATCGGCATCGTTATCAACCTCTTTACTGCCGTCTTCGGATCGAAGCTGATCTTTGACTGGATTGTCGTAAAATACAAGCCAAGGAGTTTAAGCATCTGATGGAATTTCGGGAAATCATAAAAGGCACAAAGATAGATTTTATCGGCATGAGAAACAAGATGTTTATCTTTTCGGCGATACTCGTCTTGCTCGGTATTATCGGCTTTATCATGGTATCTATGGGTAAAGCGAACCTGAGTGAAGATTTTACCGGCGGTGCAAACCTCCTTATCAATTTCAACCAATCTGTGAACATCGGGGAGCTGAGAAGCGTGCTGACAAATAATGGCATCCATGATGTTCAGATACAGCAGGTGAGTGGTACGAATCAATTCTTCATTAAGACGAAGATTAGCGACACGGAAAAAGAAAAGGTTGTTGACAAGATTCAACGGGTATTCAGCAATAGCCTTCAGGACAAAAAATATGAGGTCTTAAGCAGCAATATGGTCGGTCCGGCCGTGGGAAAGACGCTTAAGAGATCGGCTATCGTTGCCGTCATTCTGTCGCTCATAGGCATCATCATATATATCGCCTTGAGGTTCAACTTTGTTTTCGGCGTTGCCGCCACCATCGCCACCTTCCATGATGTTCTCGTCATGCTCGGGCTGTTTTTCGTGCTGGGCAGAGAGATGAATATCCTTTTTATTACGGCGCTTCTGACCATAGCCGGCTATTCATTGACGGACACGGTGGTCGTATATGACAGGATCCGCGAGAACATGGCCAAGATGAAAGCCAAGTCAGATCTGGGAGATGTTATCAATAACAGTATCAACGAGGTTTTGAGCAGAACGATCATTACCTCCATGACTGTGGTGCTGGTTATCGCGGCCCTTCTCGTCCTTGGGGGCAGGGTACTTTTTGATTTCTCGTTAGCTCTCCTCATCGGGGTGCTTATCGGAACTTACTCCTCGATTTTTGTGGCTAGCCCCCTTATCTTCCTCTGGAGAAGAAAGCTCCGTTGAAATATCACCCGAAGCTTACCATTCCTCAGCCCAAGAACTCGCCCGCGTAGATTCGCTCAGATCTTTCCGGAAGACATATCTCGGAGGATTATGAAAGCTAAGCTCGAAGATGTCCTGAGAGAAAAGGAGAGGGAGCTCAAGCTTCACAAAAGGTTTCTCCATCTGAGGGCTCTTTGCGAGCAAGAGGTTTTTGCCGGCTCGAATTTGCCTCTCAGGCCCCACGTCGAGACACTGAAGGACGTTCTCGAACAGCTGATCCCTGACCCCAAGGAGCGCGGCGAAGAGATGTTCTCAGGGGAGATATTTGCGCTACTCGGAGCGCTTTACCTGCACGATATTGGATTAACGAAAACTGTTGACTGGTGCCTTAACAAAGAGATTTTGGAACAGATAGATGATCCGGGAAAACAAATCTTTCTCAACTATGAAATAGGAAAGAAACTAAGAATACCGGAAAGCGCCATCGAGATTATCAATGATTTGGTCCTTGCCCACACGGTAACGAAGATCCCCTCCGAGTGGGAGATTGTAGATGAGGGTTCCAAAGCGCTCATCCGCAGCCCCAGGACATTGGCCTACCTTTTCAATTTTGCTCACCTGCTCGTTGATATGTTCTATTCCGATATGAGATATCTGGCCCTCAAACGCTACGGGAGTCCGCAGATCATACTGAAACCGCACAGGGCCTCCATTGGTCTTGACGCCAATGCAGGTGTCATCACCATAAGGTATGGCGCCCGATTTCCTTACGAACTGCACGCTATAGAGAACGCCAGAAGGTATGTCGAGAACATGTTTGTACGATTCAAAAACGAGGTAAACGGCAGAATGGGCTTTCAGTACAAAAAGATTGTCTGGGAAATTGCCCTCGATTCTTCCTTTGGCAGGAATATTCCTGCCACGCCTAAGCTCTCCGCATACAGCGAGTTTGAGGAAGCCCCCATTGAACGCTGGGAAGAAGCAAACGCCATTATTGACAGGCTCTTTGATCACGGGCATGCCCTTATTGTCGGGGACGCGAGTGTCGGAAAAACCACGGTACTCAAATCGTTCGTCATATCACAACTTATGAGCATGGTGAGTAATGTTTTTTACTGCGAGATGTGGTCCCATCCGACAGGGGAGTTGAGAAATGCCATCGGGCAGAAGCCGGGGCCCTCCCGTCCTCAAGAATTCGATATTGTCTCCGCGTGCAAAGAACTCCTGGAAGAGGGACCCTGTTTTTTTGTTATCGATTCCGTGGAAAGGCTCGTGTCCATTGACGCAAAAGAGATAGAAAAATTCGAGAGATTTCTTGATTTTTGCCGCAAAGAGAAGAATATCTACGTGATTATTTGCGGCGACAAAGAGACCTTCTTCGGCTGGCAGCGTTTTTTCGACGCGCTACATGGGCCGTTGCTACTTGAGATTAAGACCACGCCCCCTCACGGGACATCTGTCGGATCACACGATACTCCACACTACAAACCGATAGAATGTGAGCTTTTGCAGGCAAACCTGGATCCCGCCAGGGTGATCGATGATCTGTTTCAGGGATTCAGGGACAGCTTTGAATTCCGATCCATTATGGCCCACTTCATCGACGGACAGCAGGGACTGACCGAACGATATAGCGTGGAGGAAATATTCTATGAGACCGCTCTGCCCCAAGAAACCATTGCAAGGTATATGGAAACGCTCACCGAAAAGGATATCCTTAAGAAGACCGAAACGCTTGATGGCGCCTACTATTCGTTAAGCAGCCGCTATTTCAAAGAACCGATCCATACTTTCCTTAAGCTCGATGCTTTCGAGGAGAAGAGAACGATCCGGACGATCCTCAAGAACAGCTCGTTAAACGGGGTGCTCATCGACGCCGCTGCCTTAAGCCTTATAGAGAAGTGGAAGGAACACATGGCCTTTACCAAAGAAGAAGCGGGCATTGTCCTGGCGAGCCTTATTGAGCGCCAGAAAGACTACGGATGTTTTTTTGAGAAGATAAAGAAGGACGGAAAGGGCATAGATATTCAGCCGATCCTGAAACTAATGCGTATGAGCGACGTTGAAAGAAGGGCAAAAGCGGTAGGACTTATTACCGATATCCAGGATAAAGATATGATCAATCCGCTTCTGCTCCAGTTGAAAAAGGAGAATGTCGGGGAGATCAAGGATCTTCTGATCAAAGGTATCAGCCGAACGGGCAAGAAGAAGGCAATCATTGCCGCCATGAACACCCTGAAGGAACGCGAGGAGACGGGCTTAAGGGCCGAGGCGATAGAATTCTTACACGCTTTTCTCGGGGAGAATTCCTATGAACTGCTCGCTGACATCAGGGAGATCGATGAGAATCCCGCAATCATCGAACGCATAGATCAATTGCTCGCTAAACGGGCGGGATCCGTGTGATACCGTACATGTAAGGCCGCAGGGCCTCAGGCACGGTAACGAAGCCTTCTTTGGTCTGGTAATTCTCGAGGACGGCCATGACGGTCCTCCCGATGGCAAGACCCGATCCGTTGAGTGTGTGCAGCAACTCCGCCTTGCCGTTTGTTTTTCGATACCGGATCTTTGCTCTGCGGGCCTGGAACGACTCGAAATTGCTGCAGGAGGATATCTCCCGGTATATATTTTGTCCCGGAAGCCACACCTCTATATCGTACGTCTTTGCCGAGGAGAATCCGAGATCACCGGTGCATAAGAGGGAAACCCGGTAATGAATGTTGAGGTTCTTGAGCACGTCTTCGGCATCGAGGAGAAGCCCCTCAAGTTCATCGTAGGAGTTATCCGGGTTAGCAAATTTGACGAGTTCCACCTTGTTGAATTGGTGTTGCCGGGTGAGTCCGCGAGTATCTTTGCCATGCGCGCCTGCTTCCTTTCTGAAACAAGGGGTATAGGCCACGTACTTTATGGGTAGCTCTTCCTCCTTCACGATTTCGTTGCTGTGGATATTTGTAACCGGGACCTCTGCCGTAGGAATCAGGAAATAATCGACACCCTCGAGGTGAAAGAGTTCTTCCTCGAATTTCGGCAGTTGGCCCGTCCCTGTCATTGTTTCTCTGTTGACCATAAAAGGCGGTAAGACCTCCGTATATCCGTGTTTCCGTACATGAAGATCAAGCATGAAATTGATGAGCGAGCGCTCAAGGAGCGCCCCATACGATTTGTATAGTGTGAAGCGTGAACCGGTAATTTTCGCCGCCCTCTTGAAATCGAGGATGTCGAGTGCCTCGCCCAGGTCCCAATGCGCGAGAGGATCAAAAGCGAAGGATGGCTTTTCGCCCCAGTACCTTACTACTTTGTTGTCTTCATCGGTGGTGCCTACGGGAACGGACTCATGAGGGATATTAGGAATAATGAGAAGGGTATCCTCCCATTCTTTCTCGACGCCCTTTAACTGTTCGTCGAGATCGCTGATCTGTTTGCCCAGTGTCCTTAAGTGTTCTGTCTTTTCCGGAGGAGTTTGGCCAGCCTTTCTTGACCGTGCGATTTCATCGGAGAGGGCATTCTTTTCATTCTTCATCTTCTCCGATTCCTGAATCAGTCTCCGTCTCTTTCCGTCGATAGCGGTCACACGGGCTGTGTCGAAAGCCGTACCCCTCTTCTTGAGTGATTCTTCCACGACACCGATATTTTCTCTGACGACTTTAGGGTCTATCATTTAGTCCTCCAGTAAATCTTGATTAAATTCTAACGGCTTGTACGCGTAAATCGCTCCAGACGGTGTGTAGACAGGCTGTCCGTCGATAAGTAACATAACCCCCTTTGCGTTCCTGAAGTTTCCGAGAAAAGAGTTGACGATAGAGAAGGTCCTCAAGATCTCCGAAATGGCCGATGGTTTGGCTTCCAAAAAGGCTCTCGAGAAATTAACGTATATGATGCCGTCAGAATCTGCAGTAAAGTCTTTTAGCATGGCCCCTTCGGGGATGACCTTAAGGTTTTTCAGGTTCTTCATAATCAGATCCCCTTTGTCCTTATCGGCCATGTTATTTCGAATATCAAATTTTCTCTCGACAAGCCTGTCCTCGTCCTTGGGCGCATAGACGAGCAGGGTGTCCTTCTGCATAAAGGTAATGATCTGTTGCGGTTTCTTCATCCATAAGTCCTTGTAAAGGTACGCCGTGGCTAACCCGATGAGAAAAAGAACCAGGACCAGGGCCGCAAGGAAGGATTTGCGCACCCGGGGCGGTTTGTTTTCGAACTCCCGATACTGGCGCAGATAGAGATTGGGTCTCTTCTTTTTACGCATCCTTCACGACTCCGAGACCTCCCTGAGGAAGTCATCCGCTTTCATGACCTTGAGGAGAGGATATATGGCAGAGTTTCTATAGGCGTTGACACAGTGTTCGTGAATATCCTTCTTAAAGGCAGCGCTCGCATCTTCCAGAATAATCGTGTAGAAATCGTGGCAGATGGCGTCGAACGCAGTCGCCAACACGCAAAAATGCGTGTTAATGCCCCCCACTGCTACGCAGTCCACGCCGAGAGTCCTGAGCGTCTGGTCCAGATCTGTCTTGAAAAAGGCGCTGAACCTTCTTTTTTCCAGAATAATGTCTGTGGGCTCAACTTCCAGATCGGAGAGCGGTCGGGACCCCTTGGTTCCTCGGATCGCATGGGGCTTCATCCTGCCTTTGAAGATGAAATCTCCCTCGAGGAAGCTGTCGCAGGCGAAAATCACGGGTATTGAGAGGTCGCGACATCGCTTAAGCGTGGCCCTCACACGGGGTACGATCTTCTCTTCTTCCCGCTCGCCCTTCTTTTCGCCGCTTAAGTTACCCTCGAGCATGTCGACGATGATAAGTGCCGGTTTCATGCTCTCTTTCCTTTCGGTGTTTTCAGAAAGAGCTTTTCAAAATTATGGCACATAACCGTTCCGAGTTCCTCTAAATCTTTGCCTCGCAGAAAGGCTATCTTTTCGATAGTGAGCTTTACGTATGAAGGAACGTTTCGCTTGCCCCTGTGGGGACTGGGTGTGAGAAAAGGGGCGTCGGTCTCGGCGAGCAATCTGTCGTCAGGCACGTATTGAACGACTTTTTGGAGCTCCTGCGCTTTGGTATACGTTATGGTCCCCGGTATGGAAATATAAAAACCCAGGTGGAGAAACTTTTTCACATAATCAAGATCGTACGAATAACAGTGGATCACTCCGCCGCACTCATTCGCGCTCGCCTCTTTGAGAATTGCATAGGTTTCCTCTCTCGCATCACGAGAATGGACAATGATGGGCAGGCCAAGTGTTTGCGCCAGCTCCAGTTGTTGCCTGAATGCTTTGATCTGTGCTTCCCGCGGAGAATGGTTCTTGAAGTAATCGAGGCCTATTTCCCCGTAGGCCACTATTTTTGGATGCGCGGCCAGATGCCTTATCTTATCCGCTACATCGGGACCGTAGGCATTGCTGTTGTGGGGGTGGATTCCGAGCGCGCCGTAGACCATCGGAAAGCCGTCGATTATTTCGATGACTTTGTTGAAGTAGGCTTCCTCCGTGCCTACGGTAAGCATATAGTGAAGGCCTTCCCGCACAGACTGCTTAATGACGTCGCCCCGGTCCTCATCGTAGGATTCCATTTCCAGATGGCAATGGGAGTCTGCGAACATGGTGTTTTATAACATATTTTTTGCGACCAGCGCAATCTACTGGGGCTCGCGTCGCCCCCTCCGTAAGCCAAGCTGTCGGAGCCTCCCCCTCGGTCTCGCTTATGCGAGACGCATGCTACGCCTGAGACTGGGGCTCACGTCATATCCCCCAGTAACGAAGCTGTCGGAGCCTCCCCCTCTCGCTCAGGGCTGTAAAGGTCATAGCCGTTCCCGTGAGAGCTTGATCCAAGATATAGCGTTCACCAAAGGCTCATTTAAAACGCATATTTTTGTCGATTATGATAGAATGGACTATGCATGAAAAATTATAGTCGGTTTCGACAACAGGGAATAGAAGGAGCGCTATTGTGGGTGAGGTTTAATGCAGGTGAAAAAGGACGACAGTCTTGATCCGACGGTGAGGCCCGATCCTGATGCCCTTCTCAAGGAAGTGGAGCGTGAAGAGACAAAGGGCGGCCGCTTAAAGATCTTTCTCGGGTATGCTCCGG
>DATKMQ010000049.1 GCA_035541755.1 Syntrophorhabdaceae bacterium | reverse complement strand
ACGTATCATGGCTCCAAGAGGCGGGGGACAGACTGCAATAAGGGTTCGGCGACCCAGGAAGAAATAAGTCCCCCTGCCTTTCTTGGGGCTAATCTTACCTGCTGACACACTACTTATACAGGAATTAATGGTAAGAGGAAGAAAATTTCAATCTGACGGGTATCAAAAACATCCACTAGGGGCCCGTCGGGCCAAGGGCTGTGAATAACGCATTAGCGCCGAAAGATGATGTTTTGTTCACCGCGAGGACACGAGCGTCCGGTGCACTAAAGGGTTGGGCCGGATATTACCCGAATTCTTACCCCATCTGCACCCAATATTGCCAATCCTCGACGGCTTGCCTGGTTTGTTCATCCGTGCAATTGATGGGGGTGAGTTGGGACAGTGGAACCGCCAAGCCATCCTTCTTCCATCGCATCATAACGAACATTTCTTTCTCGCACTCCTCTTCAGGAGCCATCCTAAGGATGTCAACCTCGTCTTTAATCTGCAATGGCGAGATGGCACGCCTTGCGCTGCAAACTGCAGTAAATGGAAACTGAAGCTTCTCTTCGAGGTAATAGTACCATCCCATCGATTGTTCTTCAGGGCCGTAAGCATCGACGATGATCTCCATCTCTATACGTTGCTCTCGGCCCTTATTCTGCCTGGGCTTTTTCTTGGCCATGTCTCACGTTTTCAATAGTAGAATCAAGAGCCCAAGACTCCTCCTGAGTTCCAGGCATTTCTCCGGAACCGAAGAACGGTCCGTGAAAAGAGTATACTCTGTGATTCTTTTGGTCAGTAGATTCATCACTCTATAAACAAAACAGGCTCTCATGCACCGTCGCCATGTGAAAGGTAGTATCAAGACGAGAAGGCTTGAGGTGCTCAATTGCAGTTATGCCGTAGCGCACTGTGCGCGCTATTTTCATTTTCTCTTTAGGGCTTTGCTATGCCGCATCCTTGAGAGTTCGGTACGGTTGAATCAGCACTTCAGCCGAAATACCCAGACCACTATGAAGGTTTCGAATCATCTCCATGGTAAGGGGGCGTTTTCGATTAAGGACTTCAGAGACACGTGCGCGACTTCCGATAAAGGACTCCAAATCCCGCCGTGAGAGACCACGGCTTTCCATATGGTACAAAATAGCTTCAATGGGGTCGGGAAGAGGAATCGCGTAATGCTTTTCCTCATAGGCTTCCGTGAGGGTTGTTAGAACCTCAAGACGATCTGCTTCATCCGTACCGGGCTTCGCGTGAAAGAGCCGCTCAATCTCTTTGAGTGCGGCATCGTAATCGGTTTTTGTCCTTATTGGTTTGATTTTCATGTCCGGAATCTCCCTTATACTTTCGCGGCGTCTATCCTGTCGTACTCTTGGTGCGTGCCGACAAACCTGATAAATACAATACCGTACTCATAGCGTATAGCCACGACCAATCTATAGTTGTTGCCCTTGAGGTTAAAAACCACCCTGTCGTTTCCTATAAAACTGGCGCTCCGATAGACTGCCTTGATATCGGCAGGGCTTTTCCATGTCGCATGCTTGGTGTCGTCATACCACGCCTGAAGCTGCTGTCGTACATCGGGATGCCGCTCCCAAAATTCCTTAAGCTTCTTTCGGAATATGACTCTCACCAAAATAGTATACCCTGTTCCCAAATAGGGAGCAAGTAAAATTTATTCCAGTTCAGTAAGTGCCGTGGGCTCGATAACGTGAAAAGGAAGTAGAGACGCATATCGTTCAAGACCGTAGAGCGCGGCTGAAATCTGCTTCTGTCCTGACAAGGTCAGTAGCAGGTTTCAGCGATCAGCGGACGTGCGGCACCCCCTAAGGATCTCGGCCCGGAAGCGAAGGCACATGGGAAGAGAGATCGTTGGCGTGCGCCATCCTTTGGTGAGGGTGGGAACAGAAGTGAGAGGTAGAGAGCCGTGCAACAAACAACAGTTATAGGTCTTGGCTCATTCTTTCATTAGATAACTACGTGGGGTCAGTATTGCGAGCTCAAAGGGCAACTCTTGCAGAGAAAGAAGATCTTTATCTCCCGTGATGAGAATATCTGCTTTTGCCGCAAGGCAGCAGTCCAGCAGAATGTTATCTGCGGGATCTCTGCAGATGGAGAGTGTTCTGGTCGGCGTAATCAGGGCTGCTCTGCCAACCAAGGCGGCTATGCCCGCGATGAGAGCCTTGAACTGGTGCTGATCAATCTTCTCTTCGTGCCTGAGCTGCAGGGGCACGCGCCGGTACTCGTCGAGGAGTATTTGGGAGACGTAAATGTCCGCTTCTGCAAATGCTTTCTTAAGAGCTTTCTGCGGAATCCCGCCGAAAGCAAAGGCGGATACGACCACCGTGGTGTCTATAACAATCCTACTTCTGCTTTTCGTAAGCCTTTCTCCTCACCAGCCTGACCGCATTTTCGACGTCTTGCAGGGTCAGTTTGCCTTTCTTGAAGGCTTCTCCCGCAACCTTGAAGGCTGCGTCAAGTCTGTCTTCAGGAGAAAGGACCGACAGAACATAATCTTCCGGCCGGACTTTTCTTGCGGCTCCTCTCAAAGTGGTCACCCCCGTTCTTGACAGTAATGACATTGTATAGCAAAACACCGCCTCTTTCCACAGCATGGGAGACAAGCTTTCCGAACGGGCCGCGGAAGCGGCCCGCCGCGCCGGAGCCTATTCCGGCGAAGGAGCCTTGCTGAGAATGTAGTTGACGGCTTTTTGGGCCTGCGCAGCGGCCACGATGACGAGCTTTTTATCGTTCCGGAGTTTCTTTAACCAGCCTTGTATGTATGCAGCCGAATTAGTAAGAGTCACGTTTTCAATGCCTGCAAAGCCGCAGAGAAAGGCTGCTCCCATTTCGGCGATGAGTTCTTCTTTGGAGTATGAAGGTGTGCCGAAGGGCGACAGGTCTGTTATACCTGGCCTCGCTAGCCGCTTCTCGTGGCCGGTGGAGTGGACGAGCTCATGAAAGAGCGTGGAATAGTAGCCTTCGGCTGTTTGGAAGGATGCAAAGAGAGGCATGTTTATTATATCTCTGAGCGCGTAATAGACCGCTTCCTGTTTCTTGTGGGTTATCGTGGGCCTGTCTGCCATAGAGTTAATGATTTCTTCACAGATGGTAATTCTATCGATGTCATTGGTGCTCGTGACGATTCGGGGTAGCTTGTCTTCTGGTATGTTCTCGCACTGCTCGGTGTTAAAAACAGAGTAATACCGCAAAAGAGGGACTTTCTCTTCAGCGTCTCCGTCTTTCTCGATTTCAAGCCAGTTCCAATAGATGACGGCTGTTGCTCTTGCGCCTTTAGTGACGGTGCCGCCCAGGTCTTTGCACTGCTTGAAGGTGAGCCAATACGGTGAGCCATAGTCCTGACAGCCGAGAATAAACGCATTAATGCCTTGATACTCTTTCTTGGTGATAAGGTTCTTGGGCATTTGGTCCTGTCCAGTCCATGGCTTGCGCCACGGTACGGAACCTTGTTCCAGCTTTTTGAGAATGGCGTTGGTGATGATCTCGTAGACTTTCATAGAAGCCCCCTTTCTTTGAACGAACAGTAGTTCGCGTGATCGCCGATAATAATATGGTCCAGGGCTTCAATACCCAGTATCTTTCCGGCGTCGGCAATACGTTTTGTAAGGGACAAATCATCTTCGGAAGGCTCAGGGTCGCCGGATGGATGGTTATGACTGAGGATGATGGAGGATACAGCTTTAAAGATGGCGAAGCGAAAAACTTCGCGCGGATGGACAAGTGAAGAATTCAACGTGCCCAGGCTCGCAAGGTCGATGTACTGTATGACGCAACGCGTGTTAAGCCCGATTACCCAGAAGTGCTCTTTCATTCGATCGACCTCATTCTCAGCGCTCAGAACACTTGACAAAATCTCGTGCACAGCCTGCGGGTTCGTGATTGTCTGCTTTCTTGCCTTTACCAACATTTGTTGCCCTTCTTTCGGGTTAATCCACCCTCAAAAAAACTTTTTTTCCCTCAAAGAGGGCCGGGGAAAAAAGGAAGCTAAAGGAGAACAATCGATTGGCCGGAATGCAGAGCCGCATGACAGCCGGTGCGTTACGGATGGCGGGCGGTTTGCGATGAAGGGTACCGCCAGAACTAGTTTGGGGTATTTGGATGCGAAGAACTGGTCAGCCCTGGAGTATTATTTTTTGCCCAAGGCACTAACTATTATGGAATGCTTAAGAGCAGATCATGGGAGACTAGTCTTTCGCTGATCTGTTAAATCGGGAGTAATACCTCATTTCATGTGAGTAATGGTGTTCGTCGATCTGAGATTTCGAGCTGTAGGCTCTAATTTGTTACACCTGCAAAGGGGGAATTTAGTCATGGCCAAGGGGGTGCCCAGTAGAGTAGACTACGGGCGCCGTGCAGCCTCTCAGCCGTCGGTTTCCCGCAGCCTCTCACCGAACCGGACGTACACGTTTCCCTATGTATCCGGCTCTCCGAAGACCACGGCATACTTCAGCTAATCCGCTGAAAGCGTCTTTCCGCACGCTGGGGATAGGACCATAACGGCCCTTGCTCTGTGTACACAGTGTATTCCCCCGGCTTCAAAACACCTCGGCCTCCTGCCCCCTTCGCCACGTGGACGGCTTTCCCGTCCTCAGACTACTACGAGGGCTCCGCCCCACATCCGTCCTTCCCCGGTCTCCACAGATAGCCTGTTTTACAGGCAGACGAGATGTGGTTCCCATGTTCCCGTTCTCAACCCATTAGGATGGTTAGGTGCCTGCTTTACCCCTGGCGGCCCTGGAGAGAAGGATAAGAAGGAGTAGCCTGCTCTCAGATACGAATTTATGCGTATCTTCCAGGTGAGATGGTAAAGCCCACCCGGATCGCGCCGCGTTGCCCTCCCGCGCCATCACACTATTAAGGGAGGTCTTTCGTTAAGACAGAGGCTTCTATGACAGATTCGTTGACTCACCATACATCCAGTGGTAGCCCGACCCGGGAGGTGATGGCCTCCGTCCGGTACAGTTTAGACCGCGCTGCTTATGAAACCTCACTGGTGGAACCCAGAGAAGCTTTGCGGCCCCCTTCTGTCCGATCTCCTCATCGGTACAGGGCACAATATGTGCCGGTCGAGAACGAGCAAGCAATGCACTATCTATATAAAATGCACCACGTCATGGCGCACTTACCACATGAAAGCGTTACCACGGCTCTGGTTGCTCTTGAGATGGCTCGATACGCCAAACCAATCTGTGCCTGCAGGCCATCGGGTCGTCTGGGTCTTCCGAGGGAAACGACCCATGGTCGAGCGCTAGCACATTTTGTGGTGTTTCATGATCAGGGCTCGACACCATCGCGCGGTCGAGGCCCTCTGCGCGTAATGAACAGGC
>DATKMQ010000048.1 GCA_035541755.1 Syntrophorhabdaceae bacterium | reverse complement strand
CCCGACGTGATTCTCATCGGTGAAATCAGAGATGCCGAAACCATGGAACATGCCATCACCTTCGCGGAAACGGGTCACCTTTGCCTTGCCACGCTCCACGCGAATAATGCCAATCAGGCTTTCGAAAGAATACTCAATTTCTTTCCCATTGAGCGACATCTCCAGATATATCTGCAGCTCTCCCTCAACGTGAGGGCGATTCTTTCCCAGAGGCTCATCCCCACCATGGAGGGAAAAAGGGTGGCCGCCATCGAGATACTCCTCGACAGTCCGAGAGTGAGGGATTTGATTCTGAAAGGAGAGATCACGCTTCTCAAAGAAACCATGGCCGCCTCTTATTTCGACGGCATGCAGACCTTTGACCAGCACATTTTCGATCTTTATCAGGCCGGTCTTATCGACTACGACAATACGATTGCTTACGCGGACAGTCCCAATGACATACGGCTGAGAATCAAGATGGCCGAATTGAAGAAGGATGAAGTAGACAAGAAGGAACCCGCCTTCAAACTAAAATCGGAGAAATAGCGGAGCGCTTATCGACCTCGAGGATACTGTCACGCGCAGTCGGCGGGATCGCCCTTGATTTTGGCAAGGGCGTGCGGGATGGCTTGCAGAACAAATCCGAGGCATTGGGTCGCCGCCTTTTCGCTCCCCGGAAGATTCACGACAATGGCCCGACTCCGAATGCCGCAAACGGCCCTAGATATGACACCGTGCGGCGTGATCCTATAACTCTCTATCCGCATGATTTCAGCGAAACCAGGCAGCTCTCTATCGATAACCGTGCGTGTGGCCTCGGGGGTCACATCCCGCTCAGAAACACCGGTTCCTCCAGTTGTCACCACGAGATCCACACCGTGCTCGTCGATCTCTCGCTTTATCACCTGAGCTATCATATCCATCTCGTCGGGCACGATAACGGTCTCTCCCACATCGTAGGATTCCCCAAGCATTCGAACGAGGGCCGGTCCGCTCGTGTCGATGCGTTCACCTCGTGAGCCTTTGTCACTTACCGTGATAACGATCGCCTTATACTTCATGGCAACACTTCTATCTCGTCGCCGATCTTGACCTCACCTTCTCTCATCACTTCGGCAAATATTCCTTCCCGCGGCATAACGCAATCCCCCACCTGTTGAAAAATGGCGCATCGCGTATGGCACTCTTTGCCGATCTGGCTGACTCTAAGAAGCACCTGATCGCCAACTCGTATCTCAGTCCCGATGGGTAGCTCATAGAGAACAATCCCCTCGGTGCTCAGATTCTCGGCGAAATCGCCGTATGTCACGTCCAGGCCTTTTGCGCGGATTTTTTCGATACTCTCTTTTCCGAGAAGGCTCACCTGTCTGTGCATAAAACCTGCGTGGGCGTCCCGAGCAAGCCCCTTTCCTTCAATGAGCAGGCATCGACCTATGTTATGTTTTTTCTCACCTTTTTTGTCGCTGATATTGACGGCCAATACCTTTCCCTTCACCGATAACTCCTTGTATGTCACGCGCCCTGCCCTTTGCGGGCAGGCGATTTTCTCACATAGGTGCCACTTTTTCCTCCACTCTTTTCCAAAAGATAAAACGGGCCGAGCTCAATCCCTTTATCCACAGCCTTACACATGTCGTAGATGGTGAGAGCCACAACCATTGAACACGTAAGCGCTTCCATTTCGACCCCCGTCTGCCCATTGGTCCTTACCGTGGATTTGATTTCTACAGAGTGCATCTTATCATAAAACGTGTACTCCACATCGATGTGGGTGATAAAGAGCGGGTGGCAGAGCGGTATCACATCGGAGGTTCTCTTGGCTGCCATAATGCCTGCCACCTTGGCCACGGTAAATATATCCCCTTTGGGACCATGCCCCTTTTTCACGAGGTCATAGGTGGCGGGGGAGAACTTTATCCTGCCGGCCGCAACAGCCTCTCGTCTCGTGTCCTTCTTTTCGGAAATGTCAACCATCCGGGCATTGCCCTTACTGTCCAAATGTGTGAACCTGGCCATAGGCCACCTCCGAGACTAATCTACATGTTTCACGCCTTCATGTCAATGATTCGATCCCTGATATACCTCGAATCCACATGGTGCGCCTGAGCAGCCTTGCAAGTTAATGCGTAAACCGGTGTATCAACGTCTTCGTGTTGATAGTTCGCCTCTGTTTTGCTATGCTTATCGAATACCGGAACAGAGATTCCGTCCCGGGTTTTCTTATGGTCGAAACATGGCAGCGGGGAACCACTTAAATCTGGCGCAGGTTGAATTGCGAGAAGGGGCAGTTGAACATAGCTCGGTCTCAGCCCGCTTGCCGTCATGAGACAGATGCCATAGAATTCATAGTAGACAGATCTCACGGAGAAACGTAGGATGCCGCGATGAATTACCCTGCCGACTTGTCACACCGTATTCGCCGATTTATTTCCGGATTGTCTCAGCGCATGGCGATGCGGCTCAAAAGCAATTTCTATATTTATCTTGCTGTGGTCTTCTCGTTACTTATCGTTATTGATGCGGTCTTCCTCCACATTACAACAAACATGCGGCAGGCAGCTTTTGATGCCATGGTGCGCTATCGCATCGTTGTGCCGAAGCCCGACAAAGATATCATTATTGTGGATATCAACGAGGCAAGCCTTTCCGCCATGGCCAAGGAGTATGGCCGGTGGCCCTGGCCCCGACAAGTTCTTGGGGAGTTCCTCGACCACCTGGAAGACGAGCGGCCAAAGGCCGTGGTTTTCGACATCCTGTTCAGTGACCCCGATATCTACAACCCCGATAGTGACGCTTACTTTGATCACGCCGTATCCAGGACAACAAACACGTTTTTTCCTATGCTGCGTCTTGACCAGGCAAGCGACGCCTTGAGCCAGATCAAAGCGAGCATGATCCCCGGTGTCACGCAGCTTTCTCAGGATGCACGCCAGGACGCCACCATAGGCATAATCCTGCCGCACTTTGCATCAATTCTGCAAGGGGGGCGCATAGGGCTCCATAACATTTACCCTGATCCTGACGGCACCGTGCGGGAATATACGGTTTATCGGGACGATTATGGCTGGAAAGTGCCGTCCCTTCCGGCCCGGGTCGTCGGCGGTTTGGGATACGCGGAACCCTCTGTCGAGCGCGTGCTCCTCAACTGGAGAGGCAAACCGTTTTCGTACCAGACCGTCACCTTCAGCGATGTCTTTGACGACATGACGAGCAAGAACAGGAAACGTCCTCAGAATGAGTTTACGGATAAGATTGTACTCATAGGCTCCACGGCGCCAAGTCTGTTTGATGTCAAGCCTACCCCCATGAGCCGTCTTCATCCGGGCGTTGAAATTCTGGCCACGGCCATCGACAACATGAAACATGGCGACTATCTGCGCTACCCGGAAGGGCGCACGGTTTATCCGCTCCTCGCCCTGGCCATTGTCTGGGCTGCCGCATTCGGCTTCTATCGTAATGTGAGACGCGACCGGATAGATCCCTTGTTTGGTGCGTCGCAGTTCATCCTGCTCGGCGTGAGCTACGCCACAATAAACTTTACCAATACGTACATCAATCTCACCGGCCCTGTGACGGTCGGCCTCGCCTATTTCACCGTTGCCCGTATCTACGCAACGGCCACCAGCAAGGCGCTTGAGACAAGCGCTCTCAAAACCTCAGAGGGAAGACAGGGTGAGCTTGCCGCCTTCCTGCTCCTTATTCATGTGGGAGACCCCGATAGCATGGTTGATGAAGGCACGGTGAAAAGAATTTACCATCGGTTGCAGAAAACGGGCACCGAGACCAAAAGCGTGGAAATGCTCAAAGGTCGCCAGGAGGGCATCTGGGCCCTTTTCGAGCAGACGCTCGCAGTGTCCTGGGTAGTCCCCGCCGATGACCGGTCGGCCCGTGACCGTGTGACAAAGGACATCGACCACGTCACTACTTCCCTCAATTCTATATTGCCGAACGGCACTGGCGTGCGCAAACAGGCTGCCACATGGTTCGTTCACGAAGGCCGAATATCGGGCGGTAAAGAGGCGCGGGAAGGCTGGCGAACGCTTTTCGCCGAAGCGCAACTCCGGTGGCACGAGGCCGCCGTACAAGACGGAGGAAACTGATGAACATAACAAGAAGCATGGGCGCATTGCTCGGTATTTGTGTGCTAGCCGCAGCTTCGGTATTTGCCGCCGAGACAGGTACACTCCTCAAGAAAGAAAGTCTTCTCTCGGAACCTTTCCGGGATGCCAAAATTATTGGGTCGCTCAACACGGGCGATAGTGTCGAGATAGTAAAGAAGCAAGAGGGATGGTTCCAGGTGAAGAGCGGGAAGGGGACCGGATGGGTCCGGATGCTTAGTGTCCGGCTCGGTGAAGCACGTAAAGGCACCACCGACACGACGGGATTGCTGGGGCTCGCGTCTGGCCGCGCAGGAACCGGGCATGTCGTGGCTACAACCGGTATCCGCGGGCTCAATGAAGAGGACCTCAAGGCGGCCAAATATAACGAACAGGAACTCAAAAAAATGGAATCCTTTGAGATAACGCAGGCTGAAGCCAGGAGTTTTGCTGCTCAGGGAAAACTCGTGGCGCGCAAGGTTGGCTACCTCCCATCGCCGGATGCAGCCAGGGAGGGACACTAATGAAGATCATCGTGATACGTGCCTTGATTCTCAGCATCGTCCTCGTCGGCGCGGGCCATGCCGCACTCTCTGCTGATCTGTTTCAGGACTTGAAAAAGGCTGTTGAGCAACAAACCCAGAAGAAGCCGGAACCGGGCAAACCCGAATCAAATCCCGGCGGGGCCGTGGATTTGGGAATTATGCGCTCTTTCACAGGCTTCTCGCAAGAGGAAGAGATCGCCATCGGACGGCAGGCCGCCGGCAATATCCTGGGCGCGGCGCCGCTCACCAAGGATGTCAGGCTTCAACAGTACGTCAACCGGGTGGGACGGTGGGTGGCAAGTCAGAGCGAACGGCCGGATCTGCACTGGCATTTCGGCGTGATCGAGACGAACGACCTGAACGCCTTCGCCGCGCCGGGGGGCTACGTTTTTATCACAAAAGGTCTCTATCGGATGTTGCAGAGTGAAAGCGAGCTGGCAGGCGTACTTGCCCACGAAATCGGCCATGTCATCAAGAAGCACCACCTCAAGCTCCTGCAACAAGGCCGCCTGGTAGACATCGGTGGTAAGCTGCTCGTCAAACAAGCTGGTGAGAATGCCGAGATTAAGAACCTGATCGGTAACGGCGCGGAGATCTTTGCCCGTTCTCTCGACAAGAATGCAGAGTTCGAAGCGGATAGAATCGGCGTGGTTTTGGCCGCACGGGCCGGATATGACCCCTTCGGATTGCCCGCAGTGCTGCAGGATCTCGGTCATGTGGCAAAAGATGACAGTCGGGTAGGCCTGTTATTCAAAACCCATCCACTCCCCGATGACCGACTTGCCCGACTTGGTGAATCTGTAGACGACCGATTCGACGGGTTCAAAGGGCTTACGCTTGAGAACCGTTTCGTAAGGATCGGACCGTAAGGCGATAGCCAGTCGCTGGAGATGGAAACCGTTGGTGTCCAGCCGGTCCGATCTATGAGCGGATAACGCCGCCAAGATGTGATCGCTGAGGAAACCACAAAATCCTATTCTTCGGGGGGGATCGATTTCGTTTTTCGGTCCTTTTTTAACCGCTCTCGCACGGAATTAATAAACACATAGAAAACGGGGACAAAGGGGATAGCGAGAAACGTCGAGGAAAGCATCCCGCCAAAGACGACCGTTCCGATTGCACGCTGGCTCGCGGCCCCGGCACCGGTGGCGAGGAGCAACGGGGCCACACCGAAGACAAACGCGAAGGATGTCATCATGATGGGACGGAACCTGCGGCTAGTAGCCTCAATGGCCGCCTCATTTAGGGACATGCCTTCTTTTTCAAGATCGCGGGCGAACTCAACGATGAGGATCGCGTTTTTGCTCGCTAAAGCAATCATAAGAACCAGGCCGATCTGGGTGTAGAGGTTGTTGTCATAGCCTCTTGTCAGTAAGGCGAGCAAAACGCCGACGAGCGCCAGAGGCACGGCTAAAATTACTGACGCCGGTGCGATCCAGCTCTCGAAAAGGGCAGCAAGCACCATAAAGACGAGGATGATGGAAATGGCATAGATCACGTACGCCTCGTGACCCACCTGTTTCTCCTGGTAGCTTGTAGCGGTCCATTCATATCCCATACCCGGCGGTAAAGAGAGGGCAGCAAGCTGCTCCATTTCTGTCAAGGCCTGGCCGGAACTGAACCCTTCCGCGGCAGCCCCAAATATCGATGCCGCCGGATAGAGGTTATACCGCGTGATGATCTCAGGTCCTTCGGTGTATTTGACTTTGACTAATGAGCCGAGAGGCACCATCTCTCCCAGGCTGTTTCTCACATTAAGACTACTGATATCCGTAGGGTCAACACGCGAACGCGCCTCGGCCTGAACGTAAACCTGATAGACCTGATCGTATTTGTTGAAAAGATTCACGAAGGAAGACCCCAGATAGGCGGTGAGCGTCTGGAACACGTCATTGACCGGCACCTGGAACGATCTCGCCTTGGTTCTGTCTATATCGAGATACAGTTGCGGGCTGCGGGCGTTTATAGTGGAGGCCAACCCGTGCAGATTAGCCTCTGTGTTACCTGTGCGCACGAGCTCGTCAACCGAGTCCTGGAGCCTCTCCATGCCGAGCCCCTTACGGTCCTGCACCATCATTTGAAAACCGCCCGTCTGGCCGAGTCCCCTTACCGGCGGAGGAATTACCACAAAAGCCTGGGCTTCCTGAATTTGAGAAAGTTCCCGGTTCAGACGGCCCACAATATTCTCCTGACTTAATGCCGAACCTCTCTCACTCCAATCCTTGTACACCACAAAGGTTGTGGCCGCGTTGACCACATTTGCCCCGTCAAGTATGGAAAACCCCCCAATCGTGACCCAGCCGGATATGCCCGGAGTCCTGCGGATGATATCGCCGATCTTCTTTGACAGCTCACGCGAACGCGGCTGTGCTGTCGCGTCGGGAAGACGGGCGAGCAGGATCGCGTATCCCTGGTCCTCTGTGGGGAGGAAGCCCGTAGGACGGCGCGCAAAAGACCAGGCGGTAACGGCAATAATAATGAGGAAGAAGATGAGCATAAGACCGCTGTGGCCCACCATCTTCCGGACGAGTCCCATATAAGGTATTTTTACTGCGTCGTACACCTTGTTGAAACCGCGCGAGAACCAGTTAGATTTGTCCGAGCCTCGCGGCTTGAGCCACAATGCACACTGGGTGGGCTTGAGCGTAACGGCGTTGATAGCGCTGATCACGGCCGTTGCAGCAATCACAAGGGCGAATTGCCTGAAGATCTGACCGGTTATTCCGGGAAGAAACGCCGCGGGGAGGAAGACGGACACAAGCGCCACGGTGATGCCCATGATGGGGCTCAAGAGCTCGGACATAGCCTTGATCGCTGCCTGTCTTGGAGACAGACCTCTTTCAATGTAATAGGAACTGTTCTCCACGATCACGATAGCATCGTCTACCACGATCCCTATGGAAAGGACGAGGCCGAACAGCGTCATGAGGTTTATGCTGAAACCTAAGGCCACCATGGCAATGGATCCTCCTATAATGGTAACCGGCACCGTGGTCGCCGGCACGAGCAACGCGCGAAAGCTCTGGAGGAAGACCATTATCACGATAAGCACGAGGATACCGGCCTCTGCCAGGGTTTCATACACCTTTGATACGGCCTCGCGGACGAACCGCGTGGTATCGAAACGTACCGCGTAGGTGAGCCCTTTGGGAAAATCTTTGCTAATGGCCTGAACCTCTTTTGCCACCCGATCGGCGACAGCAAGGGCGTTCGCCTCAGGCAAGGAAAAAACCGCCACCTGGGCCGAGTTGAGACCACCCATCGAGGCATAGTTGCTGTAGAATTGTTGGCCCAGTTCGAGCCGACCCACATCGCGAAGCCGCACAACCTGAGCCGCCTGACCCGGCACGGTCTTAACGATAATGTTCTCAAACTCTTTCGCGTCGGACAGACGGCCGAGACCGTTGATCGTGAACTGGTAAGCCTGGTCTTGAGGCACAGGCGGGGCGCCGAGCTGTCCCGCCGCAAGTTGCGTGTTCTGGTCCTTGATCGCGTTCTCAACGTCGAGAGCGGTGAGATTGAAGACACGCAGCCGTGCAGGATCAAGCCATACCCTCATGCTGTAAGGACCCGCGCCGAAGACCCTCACCTGACCGACCCCGGGTAAACGGGCCAGCGGATACTGGAGATTGATCGCGCCATAGTTGGAGAGGAAGGCCTCATCAAAACGATTGTCCTCGGAGTAGAGACTCACGACCATGAGAATGTTGGTGGAAACTTTTCGCACGTTCACACCCTGCGCCCCCACCTCGCCGGGCAATTCAGGTAGCGCCGTATTGACCTGATTCTGTACCAGGGCTAGCGCCCTGTCCAGATTCGTTCCCACATCGAAGGTGATCGTCAGGGTGTAGGAACCGTCTCCGCTACTTGTAGAGGACATGTAGATGGATCGTTCCACACCATTGACTGCCTGTTCAATCGGGACCCCGATGGTTTCGGCAACCACCACGGCGCTGGCTCCGGGATACCGGGCGGTCACCTGAATAGTGGGCGGCACTATCGGCGGGTATTGTTCTACGGGCAGCCGGCTGTAACAGACGAGTCCGATTATCACCGTGATCACCGCCAGCACGTTGGCCAGAATGGGACGCTCGATGAAGAACTTGGAGATCACGGCGTTCCCCTACCCGCACGCACCGGCTTCTCGGATGGGGTCGCCTCAGGCTTGAGGCTGATCTTTTCAGGGGTCACGGGCTTGCCGGGCGCCGCTCTCTGTAAACCCTTTACCACGACCCACTCATCCGGGCTCAAGCCTGCTCTGACTACCTGGAGGGGCCCTTGCTCGGCCCCCACCGTCACGTTACGCCGCTCGATTCTATTCTCGCTACCCGTCACCAGCACGTAGGGGCCCTGTAAATCGTGGCCCACAGCCTCCTGCGGGATGAAAAGACCCGTGCCGGTCGCAAGAGGTATCCGCACGCGTGCGTATAGGCCCGGCATTATGGCGGACTCAGGATTGGGAAAAATCCCTCGAACCAGAAGGGTTCCCGTGGTGGGGGTCACGCTAATAGACGCAAAATCTATTACGCCCCGGTGCGGATATCCTTTTTCGTTTGAAAGGCCTAAGTCCACAGGCCAGTTCAACGTATACGCTTTGCCTGGACTCCAATGGGCTTCACCTGTTAAACGCGCAAGATCGGCGTCGCTTATGGTGAAGTACACGTATATGGGCTCAATCTGGCTCATGGTTGCAAGTATCGTAGCATCGCCCGCTCCCACCAGATTACCGGGGTACACGACGGTACGGTCGATCCTGCCGGTAAAGGGCGCGCGGACCTCGGTGTATCCCAGGTCGAGTCTCGCCAGGTCTCTTTTCGCTTCTGCCTGTTTAAGATTGGCAGACGCGGAATCCCTCTGATAGCGCCAATTGTCCACATCGGTCTCGGCCGCCGCCTTCTGCGCCAAAAGCTTTGTGTAACGAACCAGTTCGGTTTCCGCGTAAGAAAGCTGCGCTTTGTTGAGTTCCACCGTGGCCTCGGCCTGCCTGAGGTTCGCATCATAGGTATTCTGCTGAATAACAAACAGGATTTGATCCTTCTTGACAATCTGCCCGTCGGCAAAGAGGATCCTTTCGAGATACCCTGCAACCCGAGCGCGAAGCTGTACCGTCTGCACGGCTTCCGTATTGCCTGTGGCCTCGATATAATCGGTGACCTTCTCTTTTACGGGCTGAGCAACGGTGACACGGGGAGGAGGTGGCGCGGACGGCTGTTTTCTCGCGCAACTTATCGGCCATGTAAGCATCGCTGAGATCGAACCGGTTATCACAAGGGCTACGATGCTTCGCCCGAACAAGACGCTCGTATGGTGCCCGTTCATTCTATCCACCTTCCCTACCACGCGGACGGGATCGCGCCCCGTTCGTTCGTTTGTTCCTCGGTCATGAGGGCCGATGGGGGAAATTTAAGCAGTCCACCCCAGTCGGTCCTTTTTGCCATGGCTTCCTCAACATCGGCCGGTATGAAGTCGCGCCCCTCGCGTATCTCCCAGCCGCCGCCCAGAGCACGGTAGACAGTGACGAGATCGGCTGAATGAGCCCCCAGCGTTACGGCCAAATTGTCCTGCTCTCGCAGTAGTGCTTGTTGCGCAATCACAACGGCGGTGAAGTCCCGTACACCCTCCCTGTACTGCGCTTGAGCGATGTCAAGGGAGCGCTCGGCAGACGCTAAGCTTTCGGCGAGATATCTAGCCTGTTCCCCGGCTCGGAGAAAGGCTACCAATGCGTCTTCAACCTCCTGCTGCGCCTTGAGCACTGTATTTTGATACGTAATCAGCGCCTCCTCAAAACGGGCATCCTGCACGCGAACACTGTTCGTTATCCGTCCATAGTTAAACAGATTCCACTGAGCCTGCGGTCCCACCGTGTAGTATCTGCTTCCCCAGCGGAATATATCTTTGAGCGAAAAATCGGAAACATCGGTAGAGAGAAAGCCAAACTCACCGTAAAGCGACAGAGCGGGAAAGAGATCCGCCTTGGCCACTCCGATTCGCGCCGATTGAGCCGCGGCCTGAAATAGAGCGCTTCGCACATCGGGCCGGCGCATAAGAAGCTCCTGAGGGATGCCCACAGCAACGGTGAGCGGAGGCGAGGGAATGATCGATGGGCCGTTCGCGACTTGAGCGAGATCACCAGGCAGGATTCCGAGTAGGGTACAGAGAGCGTTCTTGCCCTGCTTCAACTGAGTCCTCAAGGCCGGCACAAGGGACTCGGTATCTTTTAGAGAGGTTCTTGCCTGCTCAACATCGAGTTCAGTGCTCGTGCCCGCGGTAAAACGGGCCTCAGCCAGACGCAAATTTTCCTGCCCGGTCTTTACGTTAGTTTCGGCAATCTCAAGTCTTTTTTCCGTTGTCCTTATAGCGATATAGGTAGCGGCCACATCCGCAGTGAGACTGACGAGCGCATTGTCATAATCGGCCACACTGGCGTTGAGGGCCGCTCTGGCAGATTCTATATTCCGTCTGAACTTACCCCAAAAGTCAAGTTCCCAACTCGCTAAGAACCCCAGTTGGTCCTGATTTACAACAAGTGAACCGGAATTAAGAAGTGCTGTTTGAGACCTGTCGCTCGCGCGGCTCTGCTGGAGGAGCCCTGAGGCCTGCTGCGTCTGGGGAAAGAATTGGCCCACTGCAATGCCCAGTTCAGCGCGGGCCTCAAAGACCCTTACGCCCGCTATTCTCAAGGTCAGATTCTCGCGGTAAGCGCGATCGATAAGTCCGTCGAGCACCGGGTCGTTAAAGACGCGCCACCATGCACGATGCGGTGAGGCGCCAACCCTGAGCCGCGCATCGGCCGATTCGAGCCAATTTGGCGCTACCTGAGAGGCCGGCTTTACAAAATCGGGCCCCACCTTAACGCAGGCCGTATTTGACAAGGTAAGCAAGGTCGCCGCACAGACCGATCCCGCTCCAAAGACAAATTGTTTGATCCTCCCCATGAGACTCCCCCGCGCTTAATCGTGGGTCAACGTAATAAGCCTAATGTAGTGCAGCACATCATCTTTTACAAGGTCGGTTGACATCCCGTGTGGATGTTTTCCGTCAGCACCCATGTAGGTTCACCCCATCATTTGCCCTTGAAATAGGCCCTTATTTGGGGGAGAATGTGGATCAGGATTTGATGAGAAATACGGAGCTCCCCGTCTAAGGCACAAACATTAGGAGGCAAGATCATGTTGACACTCGCACCATATTCCCTCGGTGTAGGCGATCGGTTTAGCCTGCAGGCGCAAGCTCAACTGCGCGCCTTCGCGCTCGCGGCACATAGGGGTGTAGAGATCACGCCTGTCTGGAACAAGTCTAATCGCGAGCATCTGATCGTGGGCTCCGAGCCGCAATCAGTGGCAAGAGCCGCACAAGAGGCCGTCACCAGGCTCCGATGGAACAAGGCGTGGCACGTAGACGCTGATCACATTCGTCTTGATACCGTGGACCGGTTTGTTCCCTGCTCCGACTTCTTCACCATTGACGTGGCGGAATCCATAGGCAGGCCCACGCCACCCGATCAAGCCACGGCCTTTGTGGAGCGTCATCCCGAGCTCTCACCAGAAGTACGGATCCCAGGCGTGAGCCACGTCCTCAAAACAAACAAATCTCAGATCCAAGAGATCGCGAAGAAATATCTTGTGGCCATAGCGGAGGCAGGCCGTCTTTACCGTTATATCGTCAAAAACAAGGGCGAAGGCACGTTCATCACAGAGGTCTCCATGGACGAGACCGACTTTGCCCAGACCCCGGTCGAGCTCCTCGTGATTTTGGCTGCCCTTTCTGACGAGAAAGTACAGGTCCAAACCATAGCGCCGAGGTTCAGCGGACGGTTTAATAAGGGCGTGGACTACGCAGGCAACGTAGCTCAATTCGAGAAAGAATTCACCGAAGATCTTGCCGTGATTAAATTTGCCGTAAGCCGGTACGGGCTGCCGGAGAATCTCAAGCTGAGCGTGCATTCGGGCAGCGACAAATTCTCCATCTACGCTCCCATCCGCCGGGTCCTTCGGAAAACCGGCGCCGGGCTCCACCTGAAAACAGCCGGCACAACCTGGCTCGAGGAGATTACCGGTCTCGCTCTGGCAGGTGGTGAAGGGTTAGCTTTAGCCAAGGAGATCTACGCTCAGGCGCTTAAGCGCAGAGAGGAACTCTCAGCACCCTATGCAGCGGTCATCGACATCGACCCTGCGGCACTCCCCGCCCCTTCCGCGGTCGCCCGATGGAGTTACGCACAATATGCCGCTGCCGTCCGCCATGATCCACAATGCAGGGAATTCAATCCGAGTTTGA
>DATKMQ010000047.1 GCA_035541755.1 Syntrophorhabdaceae bacterium | reverse complement strand
TGAAAGAGCGTTACGGTGCAATAAAGGGCATGATCGAGAAGCAGCACGTGCATGAGCATTTCGGCAAGAACAGGGATGTGTGGGCCTTTTCTGAAGGTGAAAAGAAAGTGACCATGGCGCTTCTAAACTTTCGACGGGGCATCCTCATATCCAGGCGCCTCTTCAAAGAACCTTTTTACACGGAAACGCCGGACCATGCGATCATGACCTTTCTCTTCCAGTACTACGGTGCACACCCTATTCCTGACGAGATTATTCTCTCGGAAGAGATAGGGGACATGGAGTATCTGGAGAAGTATCTTGAGGAACGTAAAAGAGGGCCACTAAAGGTGCTCGGTCCCAAACACCGGTTTGCTCAGGAGATGGTCCGTCTCGCAATTGAAAACCTCCACGAGCCACAGCCGGTAGCGCTCGATGAAGCCTTCAAGCGGACCCTCTCCTTGAGAGGTCTGCCTCACCGCATGGAGATCTACGATATTTCCCATATCCAGGGCAAGAACCCTACCGGCGTCATGGTCGTTTACGAAGACTTCAAGCCGCTCAAGAAGGGGTACAGGGTTTTCCACATCAGACAGGCTTCGACTCTCGATGATGTGGCCATGATCGACGAGGTCTTGAGAAGAAGGGCAAAGGACACGGCCCTTGGACCTCTGCCGGACCTCTTTATCATAGACGGAGGTAAGGGACAGCTGGCGGCAGCAAAAAAGGCCCTTCAGGCAAGCGGCGTGGACAGGGATCTCATCTCAATTGCAAAAGGTGAAAGAAGGAAAAGGATGGAAGATTTCATCTATATGCCGGGTAGAAAGAACCCGCTCGTTCTTGCGAAAGCCTCACCTGTTTTTAAGGAAGTTGTGAGAATGAGGGATGAAGCACACCGGTTTGCCGTTGCCTCCCATCATCGATGGAAGAAACGGGAGGATCTAGCGCCCGCATGATGACGGAAAGATAGCGGCGCAGTAATTCTCGCGGCCTATAACGCCGCCCATTGGCACCGTTTTGTTGAACGGAAGAGGGGCGGAATGGCTTTCCGCCCCGATGTGTTCTTACAGTTTTCCGATCAAAATAAATGAAATAACGAGTGAATAGATAACAAGCGATTCGATCATGGCGAGACCGATGAGCATCGGAGTCAATACCTTGCCCGAAGCGCCGGGATTTCTCGCTATACCTTCGAGTGCGGCAGCAAGACCTCTACCCTGACCGATCCCGCCACCGGCAGCCGCGATGCCGAGACCGAGACCTGCAGCCAGAGCAGCCATCTGTTTCACCGATGAATCGAGACCTGCTGCTGGAGCTTCACCGGCAGCACAAGCAATACCGTACATAACAGCGAGGAAAATCCCGAGGAGCATTAAAACCGTTAGAAACCTCTTCATGATATTTCACCCCTTTCTCTATTTGTATTAATGTTCTTCATGCGAAATCGCTCCGGCAAAATAAGCCATGGAGAGGAGCATGAATACAAAGGTTTGTACCAGTGCAACGAGACAGCCTAATACCCAGGCGGTCAATGGAAAAATGAATGGCACGAATCCGATGGCCATTGCCGTTACCATATGATCGCCGAACATATTGCCGAAAAGCCTGAGCCCCAGTGAAACCGGCCGGGCGAGATGGCCGATGACTTCTATGGGGATCATGATAGGCGCAAGCCAAACCAGAGGCCCCATGAATTGTTTCAGATACTTGATACCGTGCTCGCGGACCCCGTAATAGTGCGTCATAACGAAGACCGTCAGCGAACAGGCAAACGTTGTGTTCACATTGCTGGTGGCCGGCATGAACCCAGGCACCAGGGCGGAAATGTTATTGAAAAGGATAAAGAGGGCAAGGGTTCCGACAAGCAGGGTAAACTCTTTGCCCCGGGGGCCCATATTCGTGGTGACAAGATTGGAAAGGGTCTCGACGATAAGCTCTGCGAAGTTTCTGAAAGTAAGCTTGCCGGCCGGCACGATATCGTCCCCTGCTTTTTTCAGTTGAACGTAACCGATGAGAGCCGCGATGAGGACTATGACGGAAACGAAAATCCCGTTGGAAACGTGAGGCGGAAGATTCTTAAGAAAGGGGATCAGAGATACCCAGGTGAACCCTTCATGCTCCATCTTTCTGTCTCCTTTTGAACATTGGACTTACGAGGCTATAAGTATGTGCGAGGATGATGGATACGAACAACGTCGTCAGTCCCATGAGGAAAAAGACCACGTCGATATTTCCGTATTTGAGTATAACAACCACCGCGGTTGCCAGGGCCAGGAATTTGAAGGGAAGAACAAGAAAAAGCGCCTTCTTGTGCGCGGAGGATTGTGTAAGACCGCCCTCAAGGATTTTTCTTAAGAGCCTGAAATTTACTATCATGATGGAGCTTGCGACGCCGAAACTGAACAGATATCTGAAATCTTTCATGACGGCAAAGGAAAGGACCGAGCCCAGAACAAGCATGGCCAGGTTGATGCGTTCTATGTCACTTATTGTCGTTTCTTTCATCATCTTTTTCAATCTTCTTCAACAGTCTGATAGCCGCTTTCACGGCTGCTGCGACACCGAAAAGCATAAAAATTATCGTAAGATATGGTGAGGAATGAAAAAGCTTATCAAGATAGTAACCCATAAGGATGCCGATAACGACGCAAAGGCCCATCTCAAGGCCGTGAGAGCTATACTGAAGCAGGGCTACCAGATTATCTCTCTTATTATTTGGCATGGTTATTGCCATCGCATATACCGATCATTTTTCTAACACAGGGAGCCTCCGGAGTCAACGTTTTTTCTCCACAAATTGTGTGGGGAACGCCGTAAGACAGATGGCGGAAACGGGCACATGCCGTTTCCCTATTAATCTCATCGACTTTGTTGCACTATAGCTCATATTGTGCTATGTATTGTGACAGGCAGAGCGGTTTCTCATGTTCCCGGCTTTCACCGTCATCAAGCACTGCAAAGAGCCAGAGTAGACAAGCGTCGCGACCCGTGTCGGGCCTCTGGCCCTGGATGAAAAAGATGGCTAAGGGGAGGAGAAAATAGTGGAGACGGGGCGCCCAAAACAGGTCCGGCGCAAGAAACTTTAAACGGTAAAGAATACACCATGATCACAGCGCACAATCCGGAAGACCGTAAGGAACGGGTTTTCTGATGGCCATAAAGAAGCGGTTCACCATCTTTTCCCGGCTGATCCTTAGTTATTTCATAATAATTTTGGTTATGGGGGGCGTAAACGCCTATACCGTTGTGAAGCTCCATCAGTTGAATGATGAGGCGATTAAAATTTTCAACGTTGATGAGCGCATGATAGATCTCAAACAAAAGCTTGCCGATTCGATCCTCACGCAGCTGGGATATGAAAAGAAGTATGCCATTACTAAAGACCCTGTATTTCAAAGCCAGTTCAAATCGGCTGAAAAGGATTTTGACACCTACCTCGGCCAGGCAATGCCCATGGCAGACACGCCGGAAAAGAAGGATGCATTGAGCCGTGTGAAATCGCTCCATGAACAATATGAAGCGCTCATACGTGAAGAGATAGAACCTACCGGCACAAGTCATTTCTCCTCTTTCGGCATGGGATATGAGAAAGAAAGAGAAAGGGTTGTGGAGCAGATTCTCGAAGCATTGAAAGCGCTCGAGAGTCACTCCGCCGCGGATATTTACGCCCGGATGAAGCTTTTGCAGGACGCCGCGGGCTCAGCACTCAAACTGGCGGTTCTCATGTTTGCAGTCGCTGTTGCACTCATCCTGGGGATTTCTTTTGTCAGTACCCGAAGCATAACAAATCCCATCAGGATGCTCATGGAGAAAACCAAAGAAGTCTCCCGAGGGGTCTTCGAGGGGAATCTCAGCATCTCTTCGCCTCCCGAGATATCGCAGCTGGCACAGGCCGTCAATGTCATGTGCGACAAACTCCAGAAAGTGGACAAGATGAAATCCGAGTTCTTCGCGGCCGTTTCTCATGAGTTGAGAACCCCTCTCACCTCCATAAAACAGGGCATGAGTCTGCTTGGGGAGGGTGTAGGAGGACCGATTCCTGACAAGCAAGAAAGGCTCTTTGCCATCATTTCCGAAGAGACGAACAGACTGATTGACATTGTGAACCGTCTGTTGGAGCTTTCGAAAATGGAAGCAGGCATGATGTCCTATGATTTTCGCCACGAGACCCTCCCACCTCTTGTCCAGAAGGTCGTCGTGGAGATGAGCCCTCTTGTTGAGGCAAAGAAGATTAAGCTTCAGCTCACGATAGAGCAAGAAATACCCCCCCTGAAACTCGACAGGGAAAGGATGCTCCAGGCCCTGAGGAATTTGGTTGGAAACGCGGTAAAATTTACTCCTGAAGGGGGGAAGATCGGAATTTCGGCGAATCATACGGATGGGTCGGTGATGTTGTCTGTGCAGGATACCGGTCCCGGCATACCCAAGGAGAACCTTGACGCCGTGTTTGAAAAATTTCGCCAGCTGCCGATCAAGAATTCCGAGTGGGTAAAGGGCACGGGGTTGGGGTTAGCGTTTGTTAAATATATTATCACGGCTCACGGAGGAAGAGTATGGGCGGAAAGCGAACCCGGCCAGGGAAGCACATTTATATTTGTTTTGCCGGTTTAATCATTTGTATGCTTGGGGCATGTGCTGCGCCCTCGAACAAGACAGACACGGCAATGACAACGAGTAACAGCGAGCTTCGCTGGCATCCACTCGTGTCAGATACTCTCACCGGCGAACAACGGGGTCTTGCGGACACAAAAAAGCCCCTGGGCGACGACGAGCTTTTCAATTCGGCCCTTGATTTCGCCAACCCGGCCAATCCGAAACGAGATTATAATAAGGCTTTGGTGGCGTTACGGAAGCTTGAGGAAGATTATCCCAGGAGCCGTTGGATCAATTCTTCCAATATCCTTATCGATGTGATTCAGGAGAACATCAGATTAAGGAGGTTACGAACTGAAGCCCAGCAGGAGATCACGAAATTGCAGAAGCAATCCACAGAAACGGCCCAGGAGAATGCGCGATTAAAAGAAGTGATCGAGCAGTCCAAAAAGGTCGATATCGAGATAGAAGAGAAGAAAAGAGAAAAAGCGCGATAAAGGAGCGTTATGTCCCTGGGAAGAATATTGGTGGTCGATGACGAGCGAAACCTCGTTGAGGTGATCCGCATGGGACTCGAAGCAGCGGGCTACGAGGTTGTCGCCGCCTACGACGAGAGGGGAGCCATCGAACGGGTAAAAGAACAGGTCGTCGACCTTTCTATCCTGGATCTTCAACTTGTGGATAAGGACGGCATATCCCTGATGGAAGACCTCCATCTTATCATCCCGCACATGCCCGTTATTATCCTGACCGGCCACGGAAGCATCGAGACCGCGGTCAAGGCAATGAGACGTGGCGCGTACAGCTATCTTACCAAACCATTCGAATCCCAGGCGTTGCTGTTTGAAATTCAGAAAGCCATGGAAAATAGGCGCCTTTCATCGGAAATTGAGAGGCTCAAGGGGCTCCTTGAAACAAGGTATAGCTTTTCCAACATAATAGCGAGGAGCAGCAAGATGCAAAAAATCCTGGAGGCCGTCTCCCGCATCGCGAAAACTGACTCCACCGTCTTGCTCCTCGGGGAAAGCGGGACGGGGAAAGACCTGATCGCGAAGACGATCCATCTCGCCAGTGATAGAAAAGAAAAGCCTTTTGTGGCGATCAACTGCGCAGCACTTCCTGAACCGCTGCTGGAAAGCAATCTCTTTGGGCACGAGAAAGGCGCATTCAGCGGCGCGATCAGGGAAGCGAGGGGGCTTTTCTTGCAGGCCCACGGGGGCACGATCTTCCTTGATGAGATTGCCGATATGCCCCTTTCCATCCAGGCAAAGATTCTCCGTGTCCTTCAAGAGAAACAGGTTCGTCCCATCGGGAGTGAAAGATTGATTGAGGTGGACGTAAGGATCATCGTGGCCACAAACAAGAATCTCGAAGAGCAGATGAGGCGGGGATTTTTCCGCGAAGATCTCTACTATAGGGTCCATGTGATCCCCCTTCATTTGCCTGCCTTAAGGGAGAGGAAGGAGGATATCCCCCCCTTAGCCGAGCATTTCCTTGAAAAGGCTAAGCTGCAAATGAGGAAAGAGATCAAAGGACTCACTCCTCAGGCTATGCAGAAGCTGATGCTCTACGACTGGCCGGGCAATGTTCGCGAGCTGGAAAACATAGTTGAGTATGCTGCCGCCATGACCGATAAGGACTTCATTTCGGCAGAGCTCATTCTTCAGACCAAAGGGGTGGAGGCCCAGGAGCCGATAAGGCCTCTCAAAGAAGCGCGTGATGCCTTTGAAAAGAGTTATCTCATTTATCTTCTGGAACTCTCCAAGGGAAACGTCTCCGAAGCAGCGAAAAGCGCCGGTAAGTACAGGGCCGACTTCTACGATCTTCTGAAAAAACATAATCTTAATCCGAGTGATTTCAAGAACATAGAATAGAATGTAGCGCGTTCGTTGGAGCCGATCTTCGCGTGTACTGGGAGAGCGCCTAGCCAGCCGGCCTCTCTTCCCCTTTATACATCATTTTGGCACCCGCAAAAGTGTGATCCATGTCATTGATTCCGGAGGAACAAGCGTTTTACCATATGCGCATGGAAGGATATGGGCCGAAAGATGACATTGCTCGATCCCGGGCCCATAAGAAGACAGAATCGATCAATTGAGAGGGAGGGGTTATGGTAACATTCTTTGCTTTCTTAGCAGGCTTTTATCTGGGGATATTTCTCTGTTCGCTCCTGATTGTAGCGGGCCGCAGAAGGTCCAAAGAAGAGGCAAAAGATCTTTTGCTGGAACAGCCTAAAGTCCGCCAAACTGCCTGTTCATAGGCCATACACAGACGTTGCACGCAGAATAGAAGACGACTTTACTATCGTAATGAATCACGGACTATAATCGGGTTGCATGTTTTGTTGGTGCGAACTGAAGTATAACACTGTATTAAGAGACTGAAAGTTTGCGCCGATATGCTGGCTCCCATGTCGGGATTAAGTGGACTGCGTATAAGCAATCGCCAGGAAGTACGAATCCCCGTTATTTGAACTATCTCTCATCCGTCTTGTGGAGCGGATGAATCACCTGGAATTGGGGCAATGACTGATCATTTTCTTCATACTTGCGACTTGCCGTGAGCAGCGAAAAGACAAATATGCCAAGGTAAAAGCCTGCGAAGAAAGCAACGAACGTAACCATGCGCCCTCCTATCTGGTTATTACAGACTGCAAATTGCTTGCCGTTAGGCGGTACCGCTTATAGCAAACGGTAATCTATGGACTATTTGCGTCCGGGCATCGCAACAAGGCCCGGCCATGAAGGGTTTTACCTGCATATTGCATAAGCTAATAGAGGGGTTTTTCCTACACAATGGACAGGCCGATGGCACAATGGAAAGCATGGCTTAAGAATACTCAAAAAATATGAATAGCTTTTTCCGTTGTTATCCCCTGACGTAATTTTTGGGACCGGGTTCCCGATCGATCGGATTCAAAATTTCTTCTCCCGGACGAGACACAGTTATCTCGTGAGCGGTTTCCCGGCGAGTACAAAATATTCAAATTGACTTTGATCACACGGTGACATCGGTCATTGGATTAGATTGAACAGCTGTCATACAATGTAATCCTGTAAAAGGCAAACCGGCCGAAAGACCGGGACGCAAAGCTCCTAGCCTAAGTCTTCTACGTGGGAGAAGATAGGGCAGTAGAGCTGCCAGGAAAAGTATCCCATGTGCTTCCCTGGCCACAGAACATCATCAGGAGGTCATTATGGGATATCAAGCATCACACAAGAGACGAGGGGTATTTCTACACTTTTTTATGGCGGTATGCTGTCTCATTTGCTTTTCCTTCCTTCAGGGGAAGGCAGGTGCCACACAAGTCACTCTAACCTGGACCGCAGAAACCGGTGTTGCCGGGTATAAGATATATTCCGGATTGGCGAGCGGTGCGTACCAGTGGGTTGTTAACGTGGGGAACGCGACGAGCTACACGACCGGAGATCTTACCGCCGGCTACACATACTATTTCGCGGCCACGGCTTATGACTCATCGGGCCTGGAGACCGACTATTCCGGTGAAGTGAGCTATGCGGGCAATGGTTCCCCCGGGGCTTGCGTCTATTCGATTTCACCAGGAAGCTCAACTGCCAGTGCTACGGGCGGATCGGGCACGGTTGCCGTGTCCACCCAGAGCGGTTGCGCCTGGACCGCCGTAAGCGGCGCCAGTTGGATTTCCATTGCGTCAGGCGCGAGCGGTACAGGAAGCGGGACCGTGGGCTATACGGTTTCATCAAACTCGGGATCTGCAAGGACCGCCGTGTCAACGATAGCAGGCCAGGCATTCACACTCGCGCAAAGCGGCCTGCAGTCCTTTGTCATCACCCCTTCAGCAGGAACGGGCGGTTCAATCTCTCCGTCAGCGGTAGCGACGGTTAATTACGGGGCTAGCCAGACATTTACCATTACACCGAATAGCGGATATGCTATAAGCAACGTTACCGTCGATGGCGCATCGGTTGGCGCCGTATCTTCCTACACGTTCAGTAACGTGGTTGCAAGTCATACCATTGCAGCAACGTTTGCTCAGAATACCTATACCTTAACGGTGAGCACTTCAGGCACCGGTACCGGGTCAGTGACCACAAGTCCTACCGGGACAACCTTTACTGCAGGTACACTCGTAACCCTTACCGCTGCACCCAATGCAAACTCTACCTTCACCGGATGGTCGGGTGCATGCTCAGGAACGAGTACAACCTGTCAGGTAACCATGAACGCAAATACGAGCGTAAGTGCTGCATTTACCCTCAATGCGACAAAGACCTATGCCATTAATGCCTCTGCCACCGGATCGGGCGGGTACATCTCCCCATCAGGAACCGTGTACGTGAACCAGGGAGGCAGCAAGACTTTCTCCATTACCCCCAGGGCCGGGTACAGAATCAGATACCTTATCGTCGACTCCATGTTCGTGACCCCATCCTCATCATACACGTTCAGCAATGTGCAGGGCGGGCACACTATCAAAGCTTACTTCGGAAGGTGATTGCTGCTATGGAGCATAGCGGATAGCGGATGATTCCGTGATCAAGTCCGCGTAAAACAACAAAGGCTGTGCCGGAATCGGCACAGCCTTTGTTGTTGAGAGTATGCTCGCTGCGAAGCGAGTCCGTATCTACGCCCTATAGATGAGTTTACCCTTCTGCTTGACGATCGCGCGGGTATCCACAACGGGAATACCGAAGGCGTTAAAATCGATCTGTCTGTAAGTATCGTGAGGGGTCGCGATGAGGATCAAATCGTATTTTGCCTGTATGGGTGACGATTTTCTTCCGGCGAAGTGAGGAAATTCTCGTGTATGGCGTATGATAGGGATGTAGGGGTCATTATAATGGACCCTGGCCCCCAGGGCTTCAAGCTTCTCCATCAATCTGTAGGATGGCGACTCCCTGTCGTCGTCCACGTTTCCCTTGTATGCGAGACCGAGCATGAGAATTTTTGAGCCCTTGATCGGTTTTCCGGTGTCGTTTAAGGCCTGGAGGACTTTTCCGACGACAAAGTCGGGCATTGATGTATTGATTTCACCGGCGAGTTCAATGAACCGGGTGGGGCATTCGTATTCCCTTGCCTTCCACGTCAGATAAAATGGATCTATAGGTATGCAGTGACCGCCGAGCCCTGGACCGGGGTAGAAGGCCTGGAAGCCGAATGGCTTGGTCTTGGCCGCATCGATAACCTCGAGGATGTCAATCCCCATTTTGTCGAATAGTATTTTGAGCTCATTGACGAGCGCGATATTCACGGACCGATAGATATTTTCGAGGAGTTTCGTGGCTTCGGCCGCTTTGGTCGATGAGACAGGCACCGTTCTCTCGACCACGGAATCGTAAAGCGCCTTGGCAACCCTGAGGCATTTTTCCGTATAACCCCCGACTACTTTGGGCACTGTCTTCAGGTTGAAATCTTTGTTGTTGGGATCTTCTCTCTCCGGAGAGAAGGCAAGATAAAAGTCCTTGCCGGCTTTGAGGCCCGTCTTCTCCAGAATGGCCCTCATATCCTCGTCTGTGGTACCTGGATAGGTCGTTGATTCGAGAACCACGAGCTGGCCTTTTTTGAGGTAGCGTGCAACGGTTTCTGTGGTATTGAAAACGTAGGTCATATCGGGCTCACGATTCCTATTAAGCGGTGTCGGAACGCAAATCACGATGCAGTCCATTGCATTGAGCAGGGAAAAGTCAGAGGTCGGCGAGAAGCGGGCGGACAGGACGCTCTTCGATTTCGATAAATCGATATGTTTGATATAGCTCTTATACTCTTTGAGGGAGCGTATCTTTTGAGGATCGACATCGAAGCCTGTTACGCTGAATCCGGCTTTGCAGAACTCGATCACCAGGGGTAGACCTACATAACCGAGACCTATGATTCCCACGTGGGCGTTTCGTGACATAATCTTATCTGCTACGTTCATTATTCCTCCTCATAGAGTTAATATGATAAATCATTTTGACAGATGGAGCCACAGATTCATGAGCCCTTAAAAGGCTCACGTTTCCTGGTCATAGTTTAGCCACGGTTCAAAAGACGCGGCGGCAAATCAAGTTCACGGAACCTCTGCCACTCCGTTTTGAACCAGGGAGTGAAAGTCCGAGGTTGCTTTCTCAATTGTTCGTCGAGTTCGGGTATGGCGATGAACTTCCATTCTTCTATTTCTTTCGGATCAGCCCTTACCGGTCCGTTTGATACTCCGGAAAAAACGACGCACATCTCGTTTTCAGATCCGACATGGCCGAAGCGTGCCTGATAACGAAACTTGAAAAGACGGGAGAGATCGGCCCTTAACCCAATTTCTTCTGACAGCCTTCGTGATGCGGCTGCCTCGTAGGTTTCCCCTTTTCGGGGATGGCTGCACACGCTATTCGACCAAAATTGCGGCCACAGCGGTTTTGATGAAGATCGTCTCTGTAACAGAAATTCGCCCATTTCGTTAAAGATAAATATGGAGAAGGCACGATGCAATATGCCCCTGCCTTTGTGGCACATGTCCTTGGGCTCGTATCCGACTATTTCATCCTCTTTATCGACGAGAATCAAGAGATCATCGTGATTTGTGACGGCACGATTACATTTCGTCATAGCACCCTGTCTTCACTCCTTTTCGTGGACAATCTTTGTAACCGTGGCGGCGATCTTTTCCGCGGTAAGGCCGTACATCTGTCGCAGGACCCCCTGCGACCCATGTTCAATAAACCGGTCCGGGAGCCCAATGCGCGCAACTCTCGCATCGAATCTCAGTCGGTCCGAAAGCGATTCCAGCACGCCGCTCCCAAACCCCCCCTTAAGGGCGTTTTCTTCCACGGTGATAATGTATTTGTGGCTCTCGGCGATGCTTTGCATGAGCTCTTCGTCAAGAGGCTTTACAAACCGCGCGTTGATCACGGTAGCGTTGATGCCCGATTCCTCGAGAAGACTCGCTGCCTGCACGGAGGGATGAACAGAAGAACCCACGGCGAGAATGGCGATATCACGTCCTTGCCTTACGATCTCCCATGACGGTACTCGTACGGACTTCAGTTCATCATCTAAGGGGATGCCGAGTCCTTTTCCTCTGCTGAATCTTAACGCTATCGGACCGTTCTCGTGCTCAAGTGCAACTCGTAAGAGGTGCTGCAACTCATTTTCGTCTTTTGGGGCCATAATGACCATATTCGGCATAGATCTCAGATAAGACAAATCGAAGGCGCCGTGGTGCGTTGGACCGTCCTCGCCCACGATTCCACTTCTATCGATAATGAACTTTACCGGCAAGTTCTGCAAACATACATCGTGCAATATCTGATCGTATGCCCTCTGCAGGAATGTCGAATAGATCGCTACAAAGGGTTTTGCCCCGCTTTTGGCCAGACCGGCAGCGAACGTGACAGCGTGCTCTTCGGCGATGCCAACATCGAAGAACCTCGATGGATATCGCTCTTTGAAGAGGCTTAACCCCGTCCCGTCTTTCATAGCCGCGGTGATTGCCACGATACGCGCATCGTTTCTCGCCAAACGGACCAGGGTCTCTCCGAAAACCGACGTATAGGTTGGGATTGCCGACGTTTGGTCAATCTTCCCATTCGTGTGGTTAAAGGAGCCTATCCCGTGAAAACCAACCGGGTCTTCCTCGGCGAAGCGATATCCTTTGCCCTTGGAAGTGGCTAAATGTATCAGGATAGGACCTTTCAAACGTTTTGCGGATTCGAAAGCGTCGCACAAGGCCGCTATGTCATGACCGTCGATAGGGCCCAGATATTTAAAGCCAAGCTCTTCGAATACTGCCCCGGTCCTGCTCGGGGTAAGCACGTGCCGCGCCCGCTGCATGAACTGGGCGAGCAAGCCGGTCGATAACTTCCTGGATCCCTTCTCATCTGACGGCAGGTTCTTCTTCCTATTCATTCTGTAAAGAAATTCCATCCTGAGTCTGTTCAGGTAGCGGCTATAAGCCCCCACATTTTTTGAAATTGATTTTTCGTTATCGTTGAGCACCACGATGAGATCGGTTCCCATGAAACCGGCATGATTCATTGCCTCCAGCGCCATGCCGTTTGTAAGGGAACCATCCCCAATAACAGCGATGACTTTATGGGAGAGACCGCTGAGATCGCGCTCTATCGCCATGCCGAGGGCCGCAGAAATGGACGTGCCGCTGTGGCCGGTATCGAAAGCATCATAAGGGCTTTCTGAAGTTTTTGGAAAGCCCGATATGCCTTCAAACTGCCTCAACGTGTCAAATCGGTCGAATCGCCCGGTAACAAGCTTGTGGGGATAGCACTGATGGCCCACATCCCAGACGATCTTGTCCGTGGGTGCGTCAAAGACACGATGAAGGGCCAATGTAATCTCAACTACCCCGAGACTGGACGCGAGATGGCCTCCATTCCTGGAAACCGTTCGGATAATGGTTTCTCTGATCTCGGAAGCGAGTTGGGTAAGGTGTTCTTGATCCAATTCTTTGATGTGTTCGGGAAACAGGTTCTTGTTTAATAGGGTCATCTTTGCTACCTCTTTACCGTACTCAGGCAGATCATGCCCAGCGTTTCTCAATCCGGTCCATGGCCGCCGCCGGACCTCCATATGCCTCTGCTCTGGACTTGAGAAGATTTACCCTCTTCAAATATTCGGCGTCCCCGAGAACCTTACTTACTTCCCCATACAAGATTTCGGCCGTCAAATCATATCGTTCTTGAACGAAAAATGTGAACGTACCGTATGGCCAGTCCCCTGTCACATATCTACCCGGGTCACGGCTGAGCTTTAACAAAACACTTGAGCCCAACTGTTCAAGCCGTCTTCCGTTTCCTTCCTGCTCGGTCTGAAAAGGAATCACGACCGAGGGCTTTCCGTAGGAAACACATTCCATCATGGTTGCGTATCCGCCGTGAAATACCACTAGGTCGGCTTTCGAAATAGCACGTTTTCCGGGCACCCACGGAAACATCCTCACGTTGGCCGGCAGGTGAGAAAAATCGCGTGCATCAACCTTGTTACCCGTGGACACAATGACCTGAACCGGTTTGTCCGCGAATGCTCGAATGATGGTGCGAAAGAACAGGTTGTTACCAGTATGTCCGGCTCCTCCCCCTATGGTCACGTAGACCATGGGCAGGCTGTCGTCAAATTCCGGCATCGATCCTGATGTCTCGTCAGTTTCGGTCGCGATGCTCAGTTGTCCTGTGAACAGGGTTTGTGCGTCTTCAGGGACAGGTTCAAGCTCCGGAATGCCCGGGATCAGGTACAAATCGCCCCGGAGGAGGTCCCCCACGGTTGCTATGGCACCTAAATCCATTGTCTTGAGCCAGGGATTAACAAGCTTAAGCGAATCCGGAGGATTCATGGCGTCGGATTCGTCGCCCCACCAGATAATACTCTTTGTATCGGGGTGGGTAGCGTAACGGACAACCTGAACGATCGGGAGCATCGCCTTCTTTGCCGTTGGACGGGCCATCAAACTGGTGTCAGCTACGATCACGTCCGGATCGAACCTGCGCACGGCCCGAAGATACTCGTTCAGTCTGCGCGTGAGAATTTTCTCGTCGGTTAATCCGTCCCTCACAACTTGATAATCGAGCGAGGAAAATCCCGTGAAAAAAATTGGAGATTGACTCGATCCCGCCATCTTCCGCTTTGCTGCCGAAAGCAAAGCCTGCCAATGCCTGAATCCCCTATACCTCCTCGCCACGAAAACAGGAAACTCCCGGGCCAGAAATTTCTCATACCGGGAATCTGACAGCATGAAAGCACAGGAGTGACCCCTGCGATGAGCCTCTTGTGCGAGGACGAGGCACCTGCTGATGTGGCCGAAGCCGCCTCCCCCGTCGCTCGGAATCATGAGAATCTTCATGCCGCGATCCTACCCTTTATGACAGAGTACGATAGTCCAGGGAAACGTTGTCAAAACGCTATCGAGCACAAAGTAACGCCCTACAAACAGGCAAAAAGCCCTTTTTGACCAGTTTTTCAGATGCTCCGGATGATTACCAAGTTGACGTATGTTCTTTCTGAGCAGAAACATTCTGGTCAATCGATACAAGGGTTCATTCGGTACTGAAAAGAGACAATGACCATTGAACCGATGAGAGATTTCCCGCAAGACCTGATCAGGATCGTCGAGATGCTCGAGGACCTCCAGACAGAGAATAAGATCAAAGGAATCAAGCTTGACCGGCAAATGCTCTATATCGCCATTTATCGGATGGAATTCGAAATCAGCAAGAAGCTTCCTGGAATACATCAAAGAATTGATATTCGAATCCAGGCCACAACCGAAATCGAATTGAATAGGTCTGTCTCTGAACAGTTTGTTCATATCAAATCCTTCACCACAGCCGAGGTTAAGAATACGAGCATGATCTACCTGGGATACCATCTCGAAAAGTCTTTCGGAAAAGGCACCAATTCTGTGAACTGCAAATGATTGTCCGCACTGGTACTTGTTAAGGTTGGATGATGAATACCCATCGATGTCACTCATCGCGCGCTCCCGTAAGAAATAAGTGCGTCAGAGATGCTTGAAGTTGTGCGGCCGCCGGTCAGGTACCGGTCGCGGTAAGGCGGGCATGGACGAA
>DATKMQ010000046.1 GCA_035541755.1 Syntrophorhabdaceae bacterium | reverse complement strand
CAATAGTAGATACATTGAAAAAAACAACATACGGTTCTGTGCGTTCATTTATATTCTTCTGAGGTATCGGTGTTTCGAAAAACAAAACCTTCCTCTTTAATCCTTTAATACGACCAGTGCGAAGCATCAAGCCGTTTTCCTGAAGTATCGAATGCGATTTTTTTTCATGGCATCGCCGAAAAGGGGTCCGAGCTTCAATTCCTGTATCCTAAGTGAAATATGATTGTTCTCAAGGAATGATTCAAAAAGTTCTTGACACCCTGAACCAAGAATGGATTAATGTAATTGTCTGACAGATATACTACGTCTACTTACTATAGCAGGAGATGCACTTTGCCTGCGCACGATGCTCACACCCAAGAAGAAATGTTTCGCCCCCTGCGGACGAAGAAAGCCTTCGAGCAAGTTACCTCAGAGATAAAGAAGCTGATGTTTCAAGGCATCCTTAAGCCCGGAGACAGACTGCCCAAGGAAGTGGAGCTTGCCAAACAGTTCGGCGTGAGTCGGCAGACGATCCGGGAGGCCCTGCGCGTTCTCGAGCTCACAGGTTTCATCTGGATACAAAAAGGTGGGAACAATGGACCTCTCGTGGTCGACACAGTCGTACACGCGGTAAACAGCCTTTACCTGGATATCTTTCAAATGCGAAAGATTACAGACAAGGAGCTCACCGCAGCCCGCAATGAAATTGAAAAGTCGGTACTGGACGAGGCGATTAAGAACGCGAAGAATTCCGATATTCGAGAGCTAGAAAAGAACGTAGCCGCGGCAGAGGCGCTCTTGGAAAAAAATATCCATGCGTTTCGTGAGAATGTGGAGTTTCACAAACTTCTGGCAAAGGCCTCCAAGAACCAGGTCTTTGTCCTCGTCATGGAATCATTGATGACCGTGGTGTCCGATTTCAGGAGTCGGCATGAGGTAAAACTGGCCACCTCAAGATTGGTTACGGCCGGACATCGTGAGATCGTTCGCGCAATCAGACAAAGGAACCGGGCACGCGCCGCCGAACTGCTGGAGAAACATCTAGTGCTTGAAGGAAAGGCGTTGGGGGGCAGTCCGAAAAAACGAGCGTAGAAATAATAGTCTTCAGCAGGACTAAGGGGGTCCTATGAGAGCTTTGCTTGCCGGCGTGCTGAAGGTCAACCAGTTCATGCAGGGTATAGCCGCTGTCTCGTTGACGTTCATGATGCTTCTCACCACGGTGGATGTCGTACTGAGGCTGTTCGGCAAGCCCATCCCAGGCGCTGTGGAGATCATTGCAATCTGTGGCGGTATCGTCATTGGATTCACAGTACCGATCTCGTTCTGGATGCGCGGCCATATCGCCGTGGACTTTATGCTGAACCGCCTCGCAGGACCGGTAAAGAATCTGGTGAATGTCATCACCCGGTGCGTCGGCATCTTCTTGTGTCTCCTGATTAGCTGGAATTCTCTGAAGATAGGCACGGGTATGCGGAAGGCGGCGGAGGTGTCCGGGACTCTCGAACTGCCTCTCTATCCGGTCGAATATGCCTTGGCGTTTTGCTTCCTGATGCTTGCCATTGTTTTCCTCTGCGACATCCTCAAGATTTTCGGGGGTACCTATGAGTGAGCTTACGACCGGATGCGTCGCACTGGTGGCGTTGATCGCTTTGTTCTTCACGGGGCTCGAGCTCCCTTTCTGTATGATTCTGGTAGGCTTCGCCGGATTCACGTATCTTGTGGATTTCAGGGGAGCTACGCACATGATGGCGAAGGACATGTACGATGTCTTTGTCTCGTACGGGTACACGGTTTTCCCTCTTTTCATCTTCATGGGCCAGATCGCCTTCGCCTCGGGCATAGCGAAGAGGCTGTACGACTGCGCCTACCGGTTCATCGGCCACATTCCAGGCGGCCTTGCGATGGCCACCGTGGGCGGGGCAACGGCATTCAAAGCCCTTTGCGGATCGGCAGTGGCGACCGCAGCAACCTTCAGCAGCGTTGCTATTCCCGAAATGGACCGGTATGGTTACAGCAAGACCCTCTCTACAGGCCTCGTGGCGATCGTAGGGACGCTCGGCTGCCTGATCCCGCCCACCGTTTTCTTGATCATCTACGGCCTTCTTACTGAGCAATCGATAGGGGTGTTGTTCCTGGCGGGTATCGTTCCCGGGCTTGGAATCGCGCTCCTGTTTGTGCTGACAATTTACGGATGGGCCAAGATCAACCCTTCCCTCGCTCCGGCCGGCGAAAGGTCTACCTGGAAACAGAGGATGGCTTCCCTGCCCGAGGTAGTGGTGGTGCTCGCGGTGTTCATGCTGATGATTGTTGGGCTGCTGAGGGGATTTTTTACCCCGACGGAAGCGGGTAGCGTGGGCACCATGGTAGTTCTTCTTATGGTAATAATGAGAAAACAGTTGAGCTTCAGCGGATACGTGAAGGCGATCGGGGATGCGATGCGCACTGCGTGCATGATCCTGCTGCTGATCGCAGGATCATCCGTCCTGGGCCATTTTATAACCATCACTAATATCCCACAGCTCATGGCAGACTGGGCTACAAATCTTCCTGTCAACAGGAATATCGTCATGATTATTATCTGCTTCGTGTATCTCGTCGGTGGATCTTTCATCGACGACCT
>DATKMQ010000045.1 GCA_035541755.1 Syntrophorhabdaceae bacterium | reverse complement strand
GATGACCGCATCAGCAGTCAGTTTGGGTTGGACAATCATGGGCTTGAAGGCGGCTTTCTTAAAGTTAGCGCGCGAGGCCGCTTTGACCGCATCACAGATGAGGATTCTTGATTCCTCGAAGAACTGTTTTACTCCGAGCTTCGGCTTGAGAATGATATCCAGCGCCCCGTATTCCAGCGCTTTGAGCGTTGTTTCCGAGCCGTCTTCAGTGAGCGAGGAGCAGATAACCACGGGGATAGGATGCTGGGACATGATCTTTTGGAGAAAGGTGATGCCATCCATACGAGGCATCTCTACATCGAGGGTGATGACATCGGGGACCTTCTCCCTGATCAGTTCCACTGCGATGAAGGGATCGCGTGCTGACCCGATCACCTCTATGTGCGGGTCGGACGACAAGATCTCTGTGAGCGTCTGGCGGACAACTGCGGAATCATCGACAACGAGGATTTTAACCTTATTCATGGCGTCTCCGTGATGTTCGTGAAATAGTTATGCTCTGGTGATGCATTTCGGTTGCGTTGCTTTGTCAGGGTGCGGAATCTGGTGTTCACTGTTCGCGTCTCCTCATTTGAAATTCGGGTAATTCGTTTCAGAAGGATTCTTCCCGTATGCACATGAAAATGTATTTTTCTTCCCAGTTCACCGCCCACATGAGACGCTGCCAGAGACAGACCCTGCCCTTGAATGAGACTCAGGGCAGTCTCTATATTCTTCTGTCCCACCGTTGACGAGTTGGTATGTGTCCTGTCGAGCACATCAGCCCCACCGATGAGTTTGATCTCCATCTCGCCCTTGCTAATACCCATGATTTCTATTTTTTTGAGCATGTACAAGAGGGAACTATCCACATAACGGAACGGGTCATCCCCGCTTGGCGAGGGGTTGATCGGAAGCTGGGCGTGACAGATGCCACCCACCCTCAGGCGTTTGCTAAATATGGTGAGTGCAACGCAGGAGCCGAGTATTGTAGTAACGATCTCGGGCTTATCGGATATGTATATCTCACCTGGCTTGAGAAAGATGTTCATGAGACCCTCCGGTATACCGTTGGGGCCACCTGGGTCAAAGGCACGTCCATTCCGAAAAGAGTCTCCGAGTGGCCCATGAAGATATATCCGCGAGGCGATAGGTATTTGCAGAACTTGGTAAGAAGTCTTTGCTGAGTAGGCTTATCAAAGTATATAACCACGTTTCTGCAAAATATGATATCTATGGATTCACGAAACCCAAAATCACTGTCCATGAAGTTGAGCCTTCTAAATCTGACACGGTCCCGTAACACGGGGATGACCCGATAAAGCTTGTGGGATTTGTCTTTGCTCACGAGAAGGTATTTCTTCTTCATATCCCAGGGTATTGGACTCACCCTTTCATCATCGTATACGGCAACCCGCGCCTTGTCGAGCATCCTTGTTGATATGTCGGTAGCCACGATCACAAATTCACAGCCGAACTCATTTAAGACCATGGCCAGCGTGTACGGCTCCTCTCCGCTCGAACACCCCGCACTCCAGACTGTGATGGTCCTCTTCGTCCTCACCAGTTCGGGGAGTATCTCTTGGGTAAGGTAATGGAAGTGGGCTGGTTCTCGAAAAAAATCCGTCTTGTTGGTAGTTACTTGATTGATCATATCTGTCAGCTCTTCTTCTATACCTTCCTGGCTGAACAGATAATCGCAGTATTGAGAGAATGATCCCAGGTTCAGTTTCCGTAGCCTTTTCTGCAGACGAGCCTCGAGCATGGGCTTTTTGGCCTCAGTAATATTAATGCCGCATTCGTGATAGATGAACTCCTTCAGACGGACAAAATCGTTTTTAGACAGGTTTACAATCCGGGTCGATTCGTCGTTCACTGGCCGCCTCTCTGCGAACGGTAACTGTTACCCCGTTCCGGTTTTATCACCTCCCCTACCATATTTATCGTCACAAGTGCTGTTTTTGTTAATAGGACGGTGTAAATGGAGGGCGGAAGGAAAGACCGGGGGACGGTCATTACGGTTAAAGACCACTAACTGTTTATGTCAAAGATGTTTCTGACCGGACAAGCGGGTTTTATAATGTAGAGGCCGCTCGTTCTCACGGCATGATGATGATCACTGCGCGCTGACAGAAGGTCTCTTGCCGGTCTTCAGATAGGTGAAATAGTCGCCAACGATCTCCCGGTGATCGAAGGCTATACGTTCCGGCAGGGTCGCTTCCAAAAACACTTCGGCTCGTTTCGCATCATCCTGGCCTTTAAGAACGCCGCTTTTTGCATCCGCGATAAAGACAACCGTCACAGTATGGAACCGCGTGTCTCGGCCGGGTTTGGAGTAAACGTGAAACTGTTCTATGAGCTCTACATCAAGAGATGTTTCCTCTCTGGCTTCCCGACGTGCCGCCTGCTCCACCGATTCCCCCATCTCAACGAACCCTCCGGGCAACGCCCATCCGTGAGGCTCGTTCCTTCTCTCAACCAGCACGATTCCCCGATTATACCGTATAATAGTGTCAGCCGTAACGAGCGGTGTTTTCACGCGTCTCTCCCATTTTTCCATTGCCGCTCACCCGCCTATCTTTGGCCCATCGATCACTTTGGCACTTTACAAGAATATAGCAACTGTGCTAATCACATGCAACTATGGATTTTGAAATTATCATCGACAGTCATACCCACTGGGGACCTTCAGCCACCATGGGTATCGAGGTGGCTACCCATGAACTTCAGAGGCAGCAGAGGGATTCGGGGGTCACCCATGTCGTGATCATGCCCTTTCCCTCAACCGCCATACAAACGAACCGCATCAATGACCAGGTCCTGGAAGAAACAGCGCGCGTGAGCAATTTCACACCTTATCACTACATACGCGAGAATTACGAAGATGAGCTGTTTGATCCCATCCCTCAGCCCTATTTCGGCGGCAAGTGGCACTGGATGCGAGGCGTCCAGGACTCTGCCTCCAATTACCGCATTCTCGAGGATGCCGCGCTTGCTCCCCTCTGCGAAAAGATACGAATAACCGGTAAACCGGTTATTTTTGAGGAGGAATTCGAATTCACCAGAAGGTTTGTCGAGATGTTTCCACGGCTTTTTTTCATCATTCCCCATCTTGGCCTTCTGGGCGGGGATTCGCTCGATTTTCTTAAGGCCTTTAAGAAGCACGAGCATATATACTTCGACACTGCGCTCGCGGCAGAAGATACTATCCTCGAATTCGTGAGAAGCGTAGGCGCCGAACGGGTGCTTTTCGGTTCCGATGTGCCTTTTGGTTCTATGAAAAGAGAGCTTTCTAAGATTCTCGCACTGCCCCTTGGGCGCGATGATAAAGAGCGTATCCTCTACAAGAATGTGAGAGACCTCGCTCATCTCACCCTGTAGCCTTTAGTAATAAAAAAGGCCGGCAAAAACCGGCCTTCTCTTATTCAACCTGCTAATGTTAAGCCGCTTTCTCCAAAGCCAGTATGGCGGCTCCAAGCGCACCCACGATCTGTGGTTCCTCATAGATTTTCAAGCGAGTATTGAGTGCTGCTTCCAGGGCTTTGACGACCCCGATATTTTTCGCCACGCCTCCGGCCATAATGATCTCCTCTTCAACGCCTCCTAATCTATTAAGAAGTCCCATGGTCCTATCCGCAATGGCCTTGTGGATCCCGTACAGGATGTCCTCGAGCCCCTCTCCCTCGCTTACGAGCGAGATGACCTCGGATTCCGCAAACACAGTACAAATACTGCTAATCGTGAGTTCCTTTTGATGTTTCAGGGAAATATCGCCGATGTCGCCGAGTTCCACACTAAGGGCCTTTGCCATTACTTCCAGGAACCTTCCCGTGCCTGCAGCGCACTTATCGTTCATCTCGAACTCGATGACGCGGCCGCGTCCATCAACCCTGATCGCCTTTGTGTCCTGACCGCCTATGTCGATAATTGTCCGTGCGCCCGGGAAAAGGTGATTCACGCCTTTGGCAATGCACGTAATTTCCGTGACCGCCTGCTGAGCAAATGAGGCCCTCTTCCTTCCGCAGCCGGTGGCTACGATGTAAGCTATGTCGGAGGTCTTCTTTTCGGGATATGAAGCCGCTTTTTCGAGCGCCTGCTCCGCCGTTTTTCTGGAGTCTGCGCCCGTCTGAAAAATCGTGTATCCCACAACTCCCTTCTCATTGTCAAGGAGCAATGCTTCCGTCGTAATAGACCCTATATCAATACCTGCAACAAGCATGATACTATTCCCACCTACTCAATAACAGCAAGAACAGTGTCCGCTTCGACTTCCTGTCCGGCTGCAATTTTTATTTCCTTAATAATACCGCCTACCGGTGCAACAATAGGCATTTCCATTTTCATGGCTTCCAGTGTCGCAATCTGGTCATCCTCGGCGACCTTGTCCCCCACCTTCACATTCACGCCTACTATTTTTCCAACCATCGGAACGGTAACTTCTGTTGCCATGTGCATACCTCCTTAAAATTTACTGGACTACGACTTCCTGTATCCCAGAGCAAATCCCGCTATTATCATCTTCTGGATATTGGAAGTCCCCTCAACGATCTGATAGGACTTGGCATCCCTGAAGAGTCGTTCCACGGGATACTCCGAGGAAAAACCATACGAACCAAAAATCTTTACGGCCTCCGAAGCGCAGAAGTTCGCCGATTCTGCAGCGTAGTATTTTGCCATGGAGGTTTCAAGGGTGTTGTTTAAACCCTGGTCTTTCTGCCATGCGGCCTTGTAAACAAGGAGTTTCGCCGCTTCATGCTCCACATACATTCTCCCGATCTGTTCCTGAACCATGGGTTCCTGACCGATGGGATGACCGAACTGCTCTCTTTCATTGGCGTATTTACATGCTTCTTCGATACAGGTCTGGGCCAAACCGATAGCCCTCGCAGCCGAGCTCAATCGCGTAAAATTAAGCATGGTCATACAGATCGCAAAACCCTGACCGAGCTTTCCAACAAGGGCGCTCTTTGGGATCTTGGCCTCCTCGAAGAAAATCTCACCCGTTGGGGCACAGTGAAGACCGAGTTTAGTCGTGATCGCCCTCTGGGTTATACCGGGCGTATTGAAATCGACGATAAAGGCGGATATGCCTTTGTGCTTGAGCGATTTATCCGTGTACGCGTAAACAATACCGCAGCCACAATAGGGCACACCGGATATCCAGGTTTTGGTGCCGTTCAAGACATAACCATCGCCCACATCCGTGGCCGTGGTTCTCATACTGGCCGCGTCGGATCCTGAATTGGGTTCGGTAATTGCGAAGCATCCCCCGCTCGTACCTGCGATCAGTCCCGGCAGGTATTTCTCTTTCTGTTCATCGTTTCCAAATTTCAAAAGCACATTCTGGGGTCCGTTCATTTGCAGGTTAAAAGGAAGTCCCCAGGAAGGACTCACTCTCGCAAGCTCTGTGGCCATGAGGGTGGCCGCCATATTCCCTTCTTCCAGACCGAGTCCGCCATACTGCTCAGGGGCGATACAGCCGAACATACCCTGATCACCCATTTTCTTCATAATTTCAGGGCGATATTTATGTTCTTTCTCATCTTCTTCCATGGTAGGCTTGATATTCTTGACTGCAAAGTCATAAGCCATCTTTCGCATAGACTCAAGTTCAGCTGAAAATTTGAACTCCATAATACTCTCCTTTCTTACGAAATTGTGAAACAATGAACAACCAATCTTAGCAAAAGCCCTTTTCTTCTGTCAAGCTAAATTTGTCTAATCACGGGCATCTATCGCACTTGCGAAATGTTAACAAAAAACAGAAAATTGGTCAATCAAGAATAAATCTGTTGAAGGCTCTGGGGTGGCTTCGCTATAATGAGCATGGATAGAGGATAAAGCAGGAGTGATATTTGAAACCACAGGACACGTTGCGAATCAGCTCTTTGTCACCGGATTCGCATGGTCGCCGTCGTATCTCGTCACAGGGCGAACGCCCCTACTGTTCGAAGCCGGCTTTTCGTGTATGGGAAGGCTCTATGAACGAGATGTGAGGAAGGTGCTCACCGCTCATAATCCTGCCTATCTCTTTCTCACCCACGTACACTACGACCACTGCGGCGCTGCCTCATATCTCAGAGAGGCCTTCCCGGGACTCAAGATATGTGCCTCGCAGAGGTCTTATGAAATCATCCGCCGCAAAAACGCCCGTGACCTCATGTCGTCGCTTAGCAGCTACGTGGTCCCGCTCATCGCAGACAGGTCGGATGTGGAAAAAGCCATGCTGATAACGGAGCCTTTCCGGCCATTCGAAATCGATATCATCCTGAACCGCGAGGAGACAATTCGGATCGATGAGGGCCTCTCGGTTCAGGTCTTTATAACTCCCGGTCATACGAGAGACATGTTGAGCTATTACCTGCCTGAGAAGAAGATACTTTTCGCCACGGAGTCGGCAGGATGCCTGGCGAAGAACGGTCGCATCGTGAACGAATTTCTAGTCGATTATGAATCGTATATGGCCTGTTTGAGACGGTTCTCCGAACTCGACGTAGAGGTCTTCTGCCAGGGCCACCACTACGTATTTACGGGAGAAGATGTGAAAAGGTTCTTTGCGTCTTCGCTTAAGGCCGCCCTTACCTTCAGGCGCCACGTAGAGGAACTCCTCGACAAGGAGGACGGGTGCGTTGAAAAGGTCGTTGAACACATAAAAAGAGAAGAGTGGGATCCGAATCCCGGACTCAAACAGCCTGAAAGGGCCTATTTACTCAATCTCAAAAGTCAAATCTCTCATCTCGCGGCGATGAGAAAGGGAGAGCCATAAGGATATGACAAGCCGTTAACACTTAAGACAACCATCGGAGAAATTAGGGTAACCATGCCGAATCTCCTTGATTCCTCTCCGGGATATGGTGTATAAGTTACAAGTTTATTGAGAGTCTATGTGAATTTCTTAATTATCAAATAAATTTTCAGGAGGGTCTACATGGAAATCAAAACCATCGGAGTTTTGGGCGCAGGCGTCATGGGAAATGGCATCGCTCAGGTAGCGGCCCAGGCCGGCTATAAAGTTATCCTGAGAGATATTGAAGACCGGTTTGTGCAGGGCGGCATCAAGAACATCGATAAATTTCTCTCAAAGACCGTGGAAAAAGGGAAAATGACCGCAGATGACAAGAATGCGATCATGGGACGGATCAGCGGCACGACTAAGATGGAGGACCTTAAAGCCGTCGATTTTGTCATCGAGGTCGTCATCGAGGTTATGGATGTAAAGAAGAAAGTCTTTGCCGAACTTGATGAGGTTACGAGGCCTGAGGTCATCCTTTCTTCTAACACTTCTTCCATGTCCCTCACTGAGATTGCAACGGCTACGAAAAGGCCTGACAAGGTCGTGGGTATGCACTTCTTCAACCCCGTTCCACTTATGAAACTCGTTGAAGTCATCAGAGGCATGCGCACGAGCGACGAGACAGTGGCCACAACGCTGGAGCTCACGAAGAAAGTGGGCAAAGAGCCCGTGGAAGTCAAAGTCGACGTGCCGGGATTTCTCGTCAACAGACTTATGATCTGCAGCTCTATAGAGGCGATAAAACTCTGGGAACAGGGCATCGCATCCAAAGAAGATATCGACAAGGCGGCCAAGCTGGGCCTTAACTACCCCATGGGTCCTTTCGAACTTATGGATCTCACCGGCCTTGATATCAATTATCACGTCATGGATTACTTTCACAAGGAACTCCCTAAAGAGTTGAAGTGGGACCCGCCACTCGCCATCAAGAACATGGTTAAGGCCGGTCTGCTCGGCAGGAAATCAGGCAGGGGCTGGTACGATTATTCCAAATAAGGCTATTCGAGGAGAGCGATATGAATTACGAGACGTTACTCGTTGAAAAAGTCGATAATGTGGGCATCATAAGACTCAACAGGCCCCCGGTAAATCCTTTAAGCGCCAAATCGTATCTGGAGATCTATGACGCAATCTGTGAGTTCGACAATGACTCCGCCGTGGGCGCTGTCATTATTACCGGTAACGGCGATAAGGCATTCGCAGCCGGCCTCGATGTGAAAGATGTGATGGGCAAATCCGTATCCGAGATTCTCGATTTTGCCTGGACAGCCCCGCGTAAGGCCTTCGATAAATTAACGGGCATGGCCAAGCCCACAGTTGCGGCCGTCTTTGGTCTCGCCCTTGGCGGGGGCTGTGAAGTGGCTATTTGCTGTGATATGAGGATCGCCTCGGAAGATGCGGTCTTTGCGCTTCCCGAGATCAATCTCGGCATCATGCCCGGGTCCGGAGCGACCCAGAGGCTCCCAAGGCTCGTGGGGCTCGCCCGAGCCAAAGAGATGCTCTACACCGGCGATAACATAAACGCCGCAGAGGCATATCGCATAGGGCTTGTGAACAAGATTGTACCCAAAGATAAACTTATGGAAGAGGCCATGGCCATGGCCAGGAAACTGGCGGCCAAGCCGCGGGCTGCGTTGGGACTCATAAAGAAATGTGTGGACAGCGGTCTCGATATGGACCTGTCTTCCGGTCTCACCATGGAAATGAACGCGTTTGCTATTGCTTTCACCTCTGAGGACGGCAGAGAAGGGGTGAACGCCTTTGTTGAAAAGAGAAAGCCCGTTTATAAAGGTAAGTAAGCGTTCCGCACATTCGGCGACCCTGAGATTTTGGCGTGAGAACGATTGGGTGAGCGATTAAGATGCTCCGCTACGCGGAAAACTGATGATTGACAGCTGAAATTAACACTAAGGAGGTTTGTGTATGACAAGACATGCATGCATCATTGCAGGCGGTCAAAACAAGTGGGGCGTGAGAGAAGCCCACTTGGTTGACCTGTTTCAAGAGGCGGCAAAGGCCTGTCTCGATGATATCCCCGGGCTAAAACCCAAAGATATCGACGGCCTTATCGTTGCCACCTCGTACGCAGGAAGATGTTCCTTCCAGGTGAATACCGCACCCGTTATCGCAGAAAGATGCGGATTGAAGCCCACATCCATATGCGTGAGAATCGATGTTCTCTGCGCCGGTGGAAGTACCGGTATTATTCTGGCCAAGGGCCTTGTCGAATCGGGAAATGCCGATATCGTCATGGTGGCAGGCGGAGAGAAACTCTATACGCCGCAGAAATGGGAAGTCTTGTACAGTGAGCTCGCGTCCGTGGACCATGACTGGGACGGCGTGCACGGCATGGGACTCCCACCGCCGTTCTTCGCGCTGACCGCGCAGGAGCACTTTCAGCATTACGGATCCAAGAAAGAACAGCTAGCGGCCGTTTCCGTAGCGAACTACAATTATGCGGCCACCAACCCGGTGGCTCAGATGCAGAAGGCGTTGACCCTCGAAGAGGCTCTCGCCGCCCCTGTGGTTGTTCCCCCACTTACGCTTTACGATTGCTGCCCCATCACCGATGGAGCCGCAGCCTGCATCGTCACCACTGAAGAGATTGCCAAGAAACTCACCAACAGACCTCTCGTCTATCTGAGAGGAACCGCTCAGGCTTCCTTAAACAGCGTTTCCGTGAACTTCCCCGGAGCCCATCTTGCGGATTGGAAGCATACGCGCATAGCCGCCGAAAAGGCATATAAGAGAGCAAAGGTATCGCCGGGTGACGTAAAAGTCGCTCAGACCCACGACTGCTTCTCGATCTCCGAAGTCATCGAAGTCGAAGAACTCGGTTTCTGCAAAAAGGGTGAGGGCGGTGAATTCTGCGGTTCAAAGCAGATCGAACTCGGCGGAAAGGTTCCGGTAAATACAGACGGCGGTCTCCTTGCCGTTGGCCATCCATTCGGTGCAACAGGCATCCGACAGGGTATCGAGATCATGAAGCAGCTCCAGGGCCGCGCACGTCACCAGGTAAAGAATGCCGACATCGGCCTGACGCACAACCTGAGCGGAGCGAATGCTGAACATACCATAATCATTTATGGTCAAGAACCAGTAAAATAAGGAGGAAAATATGTCTGTATTAGGAATACCGGTTCTCGATAATCTTTATCCGGCAACAATGGATATGTGGCCCATAGAGGCTAAAGAATTCAACAGGTCCTACACCTTTTATGAAAACTTAAAAAAAGGTAGATTTACCACCACGAAATGCAAGGGCTGTGGTCACGTGGCGTACCCTCCGCGGGTAATCTGCCCCGAATGTTACTCGGAGGATCTGGAATACGTGGACCTGCCGACAAAAGGCAAAGTCATCGTTCTTTCCGAAGAAGTGAAAGGTGTTCCCCTGGGTTTCAATTCCCCGCTCATTCATGCGGTGATTGATTTAGGAGCCGATCCGGTGAGGAGATTCCTCACGAGAATTATCAACTGCCCCGCCGGTTCCTTAAAACAAGGCGACGAGGTGCAACTCGCCGTTTTCGATATTCCTGCAACACCGATTGAAAAAGGGAAAGCAGGCACCATTATGGCTGAGAGGGTTTTCTTCGCCTTCGAGCCCGTGAAGAAGTAGTTCATCTTGGTAGGGCGGCATAACGCCGCCCTACCCTCTTTTCATTCTAGAGATACATTCCTACAAACAGAATACTTGAATTGAGCGATCGGTTGGGCGTGGCTGTGTCCCCATTAGAGTAGTGCTTAAACCGGCCTTCCACGAAATATTTGTCCCATCTATAACCCAATCCACCCTGCAGGATAAACCACAGGTGGGTGCCTTGTCCGCTATACCCCATACTCGTGTAAAGCGAGCCTCCCCCTGCGGTTGCAAAAAGCCCATGCTTTTTCTTCTCGTCCACATAGGCTTTTGCAAAAATTGAAACTCCCCCATCCACGCCTTCGGTTGGCCGATTAATGTACGAGACAAAAGGCTCGATGGTCCAATTGACTCTCTTAAAGAGACGTCGCTCATGGAAGAATGTCATCTGACCGTAATCGTAGTTGCCGTCACGTATCTGAACACCTCTCATGTCGTTATTGAAGGTGCCGAATCCGTACCCGATTGAGAGCCCGTCCTGTTGGGCAAGAATGTTTAAAGGCGCCGACAGGAAGACCATCAGGCATGCGCACACGAAGATCTGTTTTCTCATACAACCCTCCGGAGTCTGATATCGAACGCTTCTCTCTATAATATCTCGCGACCATACACATAGTTATTTATCGCGGCGGAAAAATGTTGTAATATTCTTCATGCAAAAAACCCTTCCATTCCTTATATCTTTTTTCCTTCTCTTCTTTTTGTCAAGTAGTCTCACGGCAAAAGAGGCCATTGTGAGGAAAGTTATTGACGGCGACACGATCGAACTCGATACGGGCGAGATCGTCAAGTACGCCGGCATAGAGGCCCCGCAGATAAACCTGAAAGAAGGGTCGGCGTTCTACGCCAAGGAAGCAAAGAAATTCAACAACAAACTTGTTTTTATGAAGAAGGTTCGGCTCGAGTTTGATAAAGAACAGAAAGATAAAGAGGGACGGATCCTTGCATACGTTTTTGTAAAGAAGACCTTCGTCAACGGGGAACTCGTGAAACTCGGCTATGCGAGGGCTCATATCGTACCCCCCAACGAGAAGTATAAGGAGACGCTCATCGATTACGAAAAAAAGGCCGTGGAAGCAGATAAGGGACTCTGGCAGGAGAACAAAAAAGACACGGAAACTTTCTACGTGGGAAACAAAAGGACATACGTGCTTCACAGGCCATCGTGCAAATCTGTTGATAAAATCCCTGAAAAGAGTAAAATTATTTTCCGGAATA
>DATKMQ010000044.1 GCA_035541755.1 Syntrophorhabdaceae bacterium | reverse complement strand
TTCACGGGCCTGTTCGTCAATTGTGCCATAATGGCAACCGTGAGGCTTGAATCGATGCCGCCGCTTAAGAAAGCCCCAAGGGGTACGTCGCTGATCAAGTGTATCCTGGTCGTTTCTTCAAGGAGGGCCCTTGTCTTCTCAAGGCACTCATCAAAAGAATCTCCACGCTCCTTTATACCATCAAAATCCCAATATTGCCTGACCGTCACCCTGCTGTCCTTCTGGGTAAGTGTATGACCGGGCATGAGTTTCTCTATCCCTTGAATCATAGTTTCCGGGCCCATTGTATAATTTAAAGCGAGATACTGATCGATCAGCGGATAGTTGACTGCGAATCGGTTTGGTTTGTTGAAAACCAGGATGGATTTTAGCTCGGAAGAGAAACAAACCCCTTGCTCGGAACGCCAGTAATACAGGGGCTTGATGCCCAGACGATCGCGCGCGAGAAAAAGGCTTCTTTCTCTGTTATCCCAGATGGCAAAGGCAAACATTCCGCGAAGGTCCTCCACACAGGCCTCGCCTTTCTCTTCGAACAGATGGAGAATAACCTCTGTATCGGTCTTTGTCTGAAATGTGTGTCCCAGACCCGCAAGGTATTGCCGCAAATCCTGATAATTGTATATCTCACCATTGAAAACGATACACTTGCTCTTGTCTTCGTTATAGATGGGCTGCTTACCCGTGCTGAGGTCGATGATGCTCAACCGCCTGTGAGCCAGGCCGATGCCCTCTCCGAAATAGTAGCCCTCGTCGTCGGGCCCTCGGTGCCGGATCGCATAACCCATCTCCCTTATCAGGGTTTGATCCACACGGTAGTCTCTATCGAATGCTGCAAATCCGCAGATGCCACACATAATCAACGGTCCTTGCGGTGAGCCTTGTTAAAAAGATCCAAATAGTAATCTTCATAACGTTTCACCATTACATTCAAACTGTAATCTTTCAGAATACGCTCTTTGGCGTTGCCGACTACCCTTTGACGCAGGTCACTATCTCCGTCGATCAACGCAATTTTACGGGCTAATTCGGCCGGATCCTGAGGATCAAAAAGCATGCCCGTTATTTCCTCTTGAATAATATCCCCTGTCCCCAGCGAATTGGTGGCGATGACCGGCACGCCTGAAGCCATGGCTTCGAGAATTACATTGGATAGGCCTTCGGAGTTAGGGACGCTCGGTAAGATCATGATATCAAGCAGGGAGAGGATTTGAGGTACGTCGGAGCGTATGCCGAGGAATACCGTGTTCCGGTCGATGGAGAGATCGGCTGCCATTTTTGCAAGCATCTGTCGATCCGGGCCGTCACCTACAAAGATAACCCTTATCCTCTTCCCGTGTGATGAAAGCCGGTGAGCTGCTTGCAACACTACCTGTTGATTCTTCTGCCACTTGAGTGATGCGATGACGCCGATAGCGAGATCGTTTGCTTCAAGTTTCAAAGTCGCTCTCAGCTGATCGACGTTGTACTTTCCGTGAAACTTTTCGGTGTCTACCCCATTGGTGATAACGGTCACGGGAAGCCGGGGTAAACGCAATTCCCGTCGGATCTTATATTTGAGGTCTTCCGAGACCGAGAGGTTATCATCGTATAAGGGAAGAATCACCCGTTGGGCCAGGAACCGGCCTGTCTTTTCAATGTGCAACTGGCCATGTTCCCCATTAATGCAAAGAGGGATGCGGGCTATTTTTGCCGCGACCAACCCAATAAAGCAACGGCTGCCCCATCCATGGGTATGGAGAATGTCAATCCTTTGTTTCCGCAAGAACCTTCCCAACGACAAAACCGATGAAAAGTGAAAACCGTCTCCGTAGTTGAGCGCATACAGAGGCGTGTTGACCGCGTCGAGCCTTTGCGCCATTGCGCCCGGCTGCCCGAAACAGCAGATCATGTAATCAAATCGTGAACGATCAAAATGATTGGCCAGATTCACAATACCGTTTTCCATGCCCCCGGCCCCAAGGGATTCAACAAAGTGCATTACTCGGATCTTTCGATTCACTCGGCTTTGCCTTTTGGTAAGCTTTCCGGACCGGTCAGTTCTCGAGCCCTCATAACCGACAATATGCCGATGAGGGTAAGCAATGTCCAAAACATGGGATCGTGATCCTTTACCGAAAACGACGTGTTGATAAAGAAGCATATGAAACTTATCAGTATCCCGTTAGCAATTATATACGAGGTCTGTTTTTCTCTTATCCTGGACCACGCTCTTCGGATCAAGATAACCTGTTTGAAAGAGAAGAAGACCATACCTATGAAACAGACAAACCCAACGATCCCTGTCTCTGCCAGGACCGAGATGAAGGTGTTGTGCGCCAAAAGCCTTTTGTCCATACCGTACGCGAAAGCGTACTCGGGAAACTTGGCCCATCCAACGCCGAAAATAGGATGATCTATGAACATTCTGATGGCTGCGGTCCAGGCCATGAGCCGGTCGCCCGCGGATTGTTCTTCCGTTCCAAAAAACGTGGTCGCATCGGCCCTTGATAGTATAAGCTTGACGCCAAATACGATAAACACCATGACGACTGTGGCGGAGAGCGTTATCTTGATCGGCTTGCTGGTGAAATATTTTCGACTGAACAGAATGCTCAGCACGACTCCGGCCATGGTTCCCAGCGCCCCTCCGCGGGACTTTGTGTAAACACAGGAGATGACAACTACCAGCATAAAAACCATCAAGAATAGCTTCTTCAAAAGGCTATCCTCCACTTCCATAAGGCAAAACGCCAAAGGAAAGACTACTGCCAGAAGGAGAGCGAAGCTGTTTGACAGGTTATAGTTGCCGATTGACTGCAATCTTCCGGCATTGGCCAATAAGTTCGGTTCATACCAGTACATTTCCCATCCCATCACTATGAGTACACAGGCGGCAAGCAGTATGGTCCAGAGGATCCTCTTCAGATCGCGTTCCGTTTCAATAATGTGGATGACAAGAAAGAATAGAAGAATCTTTTTCAGCCAGAACGAAAATACGTCAATAGTACCGCTTAACCAGAAATACTGCGCCTCAGAGAAAGTGTAGGCGATGACCATTCCATAAATATATTTGTTTTGAGGGAGATGGACCCGAAGTCTGCCTTCCTTAGGTTTCACTATATAGAGAATGAGGGCAAAGAGACTGAGCAGAAAGAATATCCGGTATTCTTCCAGGGCAGGTACTATGACCCCAGGCTGGGCGATAGAGAAGAAGACAAGAATTATCGTAAGGGGTTTGAGCATCGCTATGTCAAAGCACGTTTGCTACCGGGAATCTTTCTCCGGACCTTTTACGATCTTTGCGGGAATACCGGCTATCGTGACATTGTCGGGACAGGACTGAAGAACCACAGAATTGGCCCCGACGCGCACGTCGTTTCCTATACGGATTCCTCCAAGAACCTTTGCGCCGGCCCCGATCAATACGCGGTCCCCTATGGTCGGCTGTTTGACTTCCGCTCGTCCCGGTATAGTGGACCCGAATGAAGTTCCATTGAATACGATCACATCGTCTCCTATCTCAACGTATTCGCCTATCACTATATTCATTCCGTAAGCGATTACGAACCGTCTCCCTATCTTTGCTTTATGGCTGATCGATGAGGACGTGATGATACGGGCAAACTGCATGATGATCTTTGGCAAAAGTTCTCCCAGATAAGCGTTTCGGTACCTCATCGATAGCGCATTGGCGATCCGGTAGCAGACATCGAGAAAGAACCCGCAGTGCATGAAGAGCAGGTAAAGAATGGTCCGCATCTTCACGCTGTCTCTCTCCGCGTACAATCTTCCTTCTTCGTAAATGATATCGCGAAGACGTGCTTTTTTGTCGTTAGACATCTTATCTCCTATACGCTTGTTTGAACTGTTTTAGTTGACTTACCGATATGATTCCAAATCCAAGGATTCCGCACACATAGAACAAGCCACTTACCACCAGGACGATCGGAAAGCTGAAAGGCTTCAACAGAACGAGCAACATGACTAAACAGACATTAAGAGTGAGCATTCTTTTCATCCCTGATAGACTGACACACCCCGGGTGTTCTCGTACGGTGGCCACGGTAAAAAGGACTGTCAGAACTAGCTGCGCCCCCAAGAAGGACGCTAAGGCGCCCCCCATCTTGAATGGCAAAGTGAGGAGCAGATTGAGAACTAAGCACGAAAGACCGGCGACTATGTACGCCCTTAACGTTGTCTGGTGCTTATTTGTTGCCGCCAGAGCGCTGAACTCAACAAACTGGTAGCACCTCATAACCAGGGCCCAAATTGCGACAGACAAAATCCAACCGGCCCTTTCATAACTTGAGCCAAAAATCAGGCGGATAATCTCCTTTCCATAGAAACAGGTTCCTATAGAGATGGGCAGTGCGATAGTCAAAATAGATGAAAGCGTCTTTTGGATGACGTATCGGATGTCGTCATCACGTTTATTGGCATGGAGATTCGATATTGCAGGATAGAGGGAACTCCCCGCCGCTTCCGGAATCAGGTTAATCTTGGTTATGAGCATCATTCCGGTTGTGTAGAGTCCGAGATCGATCGCGCTTACGGCTTTTGACAGGATTATCGTATCAAACCTTAGCATGCCTGCCCAGATAAGGGACATGCCGACAAAGGGCAAACCCTCCAGTAGTTTCTTTTTCCAAAAAAGGTAGTCGATAGCCAGCCTCAATCTGACGAAGCGCTTCTTCAGTATGAGCATGGATAGTGCCACACCCAGTATCTGGCCGAGGGCGTATACGAATAGAACAGCCAATACCCCCATTCCCAGGTAAAGAACAACCACCGATAATACGGTAAGTGTGAGACCGGAAATAAAACCGACAAAGGCCGTATACTCCATACGCTCATGGGCTGAAAAGACATCGCAGATTGATTCGGATAAGAGCTGGGCGCCCAGTATGAGCGCAGCAACACAGATTGCCTTGAAAACTTTCGGCGGATAGTGCATGATGAGTGCGGCCAGGATGACCATGATAACGGCGACGCCGATAATGCACCATCTGAGCCCCAATAATCTTCCTATATATGCTTCAGACGTCTCTTTGTTCTCCCTCACTCTCGAGACGTCCCTCACAAAGACGCTGTTTAAGCCCATAACACCCAAAGGATAGAATAACGTGGAGAACAGAAGCGCTAAATTGAACGTACCGAAGTCCTGGATGCCGAGCTTTCTCGCCGTGTAGCCGATGACGGACAGAGATATGAGATTCAAGATCAGAGGCTGTATTATCATAACGACCGTGTTCTTGAATATGCGTAATTCCATTTTCATCGGAAAAGCTCCGTCAATCGACGCTGCCTATATGGAGATGTTTGAACGATAGTTGGAGGCGTTGTACAGAGAAGGCCTGATGGTTGGACGGTGCGGTGCCCTCTCGGTTTTGGCTCCGGAACGGGTGTAGATCCACAGCTCTTCAAAATCCCAGCACACGATGCTGTCCTGAGAGTCGCCCGCAAAATCGACTGCATTGTAGCACAGGGTAGGGTGGCCGTCATCGGGAAAACAAACAGCCTGTCTTCCAAAGCCGTCGTACAGGCCTCCTTCTGACGTGCTTGCTGCACCAAGCAGCAAGAGTTTCTCGCCGTTGCCTGCCCAGTTCACCGGGTAGAGAGGGCTTCCATAGACGGAAGGCTGAAAGGATGAGAGGAGGGACCCTCTCTTATCAAGTATATAGATGTTTCCCGGATTGCCCCAGAAGGTATTGGTCGCGATCTGGAATTCGCCGGGCGTCCCCATGAGGTTGGCAATGGTGACGGTCTGCACGTGGCCTAATCGCAAGTGCTTCTTTATGTGGCCTTTCATATCGGCGAATATCATTCCCTCATCCGATGCCGCTATCAGAATAGTAAACTCGCTATCCCCGGGAAATTTAAAGGCCGCCACTGCGTCGGCGTGATCGTTAAGAGGGAGACTCCATATTTTCTTTCCCGCTCCATCGAGCAAGGTGTATCCGATAAGGATCTTCTCCTCACCTCTATCCTCAGGGTCGAACGTGAATGGGAAATGGCCCGTGTTGCATCGGTATTCCCACAATGGATTCAAACTGCTGTCATAGGCGTAGAGCTCGGAATATCTGTCCTTGAACAGGATTTCCTGGGGCCGGGCATTGCCCCTAAGGTTGGCAAAGTATAAACAGTCACCCAGAATTCTTTCAAATTTGTTCAGAGGAGACGTTGATTGCGGGGTAGGTCGTTTTGCCTTTATTTCCCCGGTAGACCCATCAAGGATTTGAATCTCAAAGTTTATCGCGCAGATCACCTCATTTTTGCCATCACCGTCAATATCGTAGATTTGAAATGGAAGATCGCAGGGCAGGCATTTCCGCTCTCCTGTGGGAACACCTCTTTTCCAGAGGATGTTGCCATCACAATCGATCGCGGTCAGGGCATTGATGGCGCAATGATCGGCCGCCAGTTCCGTTCCCTGGGCCATCACCAGGTCCTTGGTGCCGTTGCCCGTGAGATCGCCAAATCGCACGGATCTTCCCGAGCAGAGGTCCGGTATTCGTATCCTTTTCCATAGTTCTAACGAGGGTAGTGCCCGTGTTAGCTCTTTTTGTTCGCGTTCCGCTCTGCTTTGCGCCGCGAGGAATGTCCTCGATGTTTCTTCTTTCATGAAGACCTCGACCTTCGTAAACAAGGCAGGGACGTTACTCGCTATGCCCATCCTGCCTCGGTCGTAGGCCTTGTCTTTCCCTTCCATAACCATGCGGTCATCGACAAAACATCGAATGCGATCTCCCTCCGCGACGATAGACAGGGAGAGCGACTCCCCACATGTGTATCTGTATCGTACGGATTTCAGCTCATATAATCGATCCATTTGTCTTTTCATAAGAAAAGCCTTGTCGTCTTTCAATGCAAATAGATAATGCTGTTGTCCGTCCACGGATCGAAACATCAACCCGTAATAGTCATCTTTTTGAAGCGCCTTACCTTCAAGCCTCACTGCATAATCGGACCAGCGAAAATCGCCGGCCGCAAGGGCCGGCATCGTGAGCAGGAGCTGCAGACGAGACGGGAAAAGAAGCTTCTTAATGGGATACTTCCAGTCCTTCCGGTTCAGCATGTTGTTGAGCGTTTGTTTGAGCCTTTTCCCACCGTCTTCACCAATGATTTTCCAATTTGGAAAATCAGGATTTCGGGAGGGATCCCAGAGATGATGGCTTGCAATTTCCTGCCACTCACCCTGATTCCTTATTCTTGGCGGGAAATGAAATTCACGAACGGGGCTGTAACCATCGGAGAAATCGCCTATATCATAAGAATTGAAATCGTCTGAGAAGACAATCGGCCAACCGGCCGTAGTCGTCGTGAAGCTTTGAGCCTGAGATATCATATGTGTACGCTCCATGCCTTTAGCCCCTGTTTCAGTGATACCTGCCCCTGTTTAGACATCGCGGACCTTTCTTGCCTTCACGATGTATCCTGAGGCCAGTATCCCGAGACGCTTCTGGGAAAATCTCTCCATCCTTAAGCCCAGTGAGATGAAGGTTTTGGGAAAGACCTTATCAAAAGGGACGAAGAACGGATAGAAATGAAAATAGTGGAAACCTTGTTTTACGAATCCAAAGGTCGCAAGTTTCTTATCCAGTTTCCATGGCGTGTGCTTTCGATAAGGGATATAGGGATCCATCTCCTTTTTACCGTCACGGGAGGTGAGCCTCTTGATGGGCTTAATCAGGCTGCGGCCCAGATTGCTGCTCTTCGGGATATTCGTTAATGAGTCGAAAACCCTTGCGCCACAAGCGGCATTTCTCACCGTGAGGATGAGTTCCCCGTCCTTTCGCAGAATTCGATTGAGTTCACCAAGACTCTTACTATCTTCCTTCAAATACTCAATGACTCCGGCGCATACTACGCCGTCGAAGGTTTTGTCCTTAAAGCTTAAGTGCTCTATATCTCCACAGCCGAAACCGAAGGCGCCATTGCCTGACCATTTTTCCAGATTGTTCCTGGCCACTTTTAACATGCCCTCTGCGATATCCATGCCAAAGACCTGGCACCCGCGTGAAAGCAAGTCCTTGACCATTTCACCGGGACCGCACCCGATATCAAGAATCTTCTTTCCGTCCAGATCAAACAGGTCCAGAATGTATTTATGTCGAAGTACCAGAGCTGGATATTCCGTGACGTCCTTGTAGAGGGTTTTGAAGTAATCCTCGGACCAGGTTGACCAAATATTTTTTTGTTCGGGTTTATCATTCATGGGTTGCTACGTAAACCTCCTGCTTTTTTGACTGTCTTTTTTGCGAGCATCTTCAGATCGCCCACAATACCGCTTAGGTGTACCGCAAAATCGATGCGGCCAAAATCACCTATTTCAACTCTCCTTAACTCGTAGACATCCGTCGCGCGACCGTTCAGGCCTTCGGATGTGGTCACCGCACAGGCAAAATCGTTCTCTTTTAACAGTGCCTTATCGGTCTCATCAAAAGAGCCTGTATCCCCGAACGGGTAGGCAAAGGGGATAAACTGTTGCTCGCATATCTTATGCACCATGTCCTTTGATTCCCGGATCTCCATTTCTTTTTGGTCCCGCGGTAACTCGCTCAGACGCACGTGCGTCATTGAGTGAGCGCCTATGGTATGTCCGGCTGTGCACAATTCTTCTATCTCCTGAGCACTCATGTACGGTATGTCTGTCTTGACTTCCCTGAGTTCTATCTCATGCTCTTTGGCGAAGCCACGAACGTACTCCTTTTTGGCCGCGGCGGAGCATCCTTCCACTGCCTTTTTCATTCTCAATGTCATCGCCTGCTTCTTTTGGCACACGTATTGCCGGTCAGGGTAGGCGCCGGCATGCTGAATTTCCCTCTCAGTTTGTTTGTCCACCAGCCCGTAAAGCATATGGAGCCACACCGTCTCGCCGGTTTTCACGGGATCGCCGGGAATAAAGAATGTCGCTTTCATGCCCCTTTTCTTGAGCAGAGGATACGCCACCACGGAGTTATCCCTGAACCCATCATCAAAGGTGATTACGAGCGGGTTTACCGGCATGGGACCGCCATTCTTCAAATAACGTATCAACTTTTCCATACCGATAACCGTATAATTCCTCGAAACATATCCCAGTTGTTCCTCGAACCTTTTTTTTGAAACTGTCATACCGAGGAGCGCGAGACATGAAGGCGTCTGTGCGCTTGACCCTTCACCGCTCACACTATGATACATAATGATCGGGTATCTCCCTAATCTCCCGTTTATCATTCTCCATACGATATGCAGTCCAGTAAAATAGAAGAAATAGCAGATGAGCCGAATGAGTATTCTTCTCTTCACGAATTGATTCTCCCACTTCACTCGAACATATAGCTTACTTGTCCCGGACGCTTTCAAACATCTCTACGAGACCTTCTCCGGTGGCTTTTTGCGGCGCCCAGTGCAGTTTTTCCTTGGCATTTCGATTCGTGTATTTCAAACTTTTCCAGAGATTGTCAGCACGGTAGCGGGAGATGAGCGGCGGAAGGTTTCCTTTGGTCTTGCGTGACACATACTCATATATCAGGGCCATGAGCCTGAACATGCCATACGGTACCCATATCCTCGTGGGAAAGCTCCCGAGGTGCCTCCGATACAGACGCACGAATTGACCCTGTGTAGGAAGGTCGTCGTCAACGATATTAAAGGTGTCGCCTTCTATGCCTTTAGCAAGACCCGCAAGCACAATGGCTTCAGCGCAGTTAGCAACGTGAGTCAGCGGGAGAACGCTCCTCCCCCCGATGTACAGATAACAGATACCGGGGATATTAAGGCCCATCTGAGGGGGTATGGGATAAGTTGTGGGACCGTAAATCTTTCCGGGACGGACGATCACGAGCGGGAGACCTCTTTGCGCGCATATCTTCTTAACCAGGGCTTCCTGGCGAACCTTGGTGTTCGAATAGGAGTCCCTGGCCACGAGGCGATCCTCGATAGGACATGTCTCGTCCAGGACGCTTCCTCTCTTGAGGCTCGTCATCTTGTATACGCTGAAACTACTCACCAGGACGAATCGCCCCACCTTCTTATCGGCGAGCGCCCGCATCAGGTTGTCTGTGGCTACGACTGTGTTCATCATCATTTCAAAGTGGCTACCCTGTGTGGCCGCGGCCAGATGATAGATACACCCTATGTCTTCCGGGATTGCTTCCGGACTGCCCTCACTTGCCAGGTCCCAGAAGATTACTTCTTTGACTGAATCGCGAATCGGGGTGATATCGCTTCCCGTCCTTACCACGGCGAACACCTCGATATCCCGCCTGTGGAGGGAGCGGACCACCCCCTGGCCTATGTACCCTAAAGCTCCTGTTACCATTGCTTTCACTCTCTTCACCCGTTTCGCGTTACGTCCGCTCTCTAATTTGCTCGTTAACGAGATTCGTTACCCTTGAGACCTCTAATACCACCTCATAAGGGATAGGAGGCTTACCCGAGCCGTTCCTGATATTTTCATAGAAATTATGAAAGAGGCCTCCGAGTCCGGCAAAGTATCTGTCTCTTCCTTTTATCATGTCCGTAAGGTTGCCTAGACCTTGCCCCATCAAATGCCTTGCCGCTCCAAAAGCCCTGTTCAGTCGGGCCGCAGGTCCCGGAAGGTTTGTGGATTTTACCATCGAAAAGAGGTGATTTGCGAGATCGATCTCGGCCACGGCCCTGGTGCCGTAAACTCGAACAAATTGGATGATCGGTTTTACGTTCGAGGTGATGGTCAGAGTCCCGGTCGTTCGTTCCGATCTCATGATGATCCGTAGCTCATCATTGAAAACGCCGTTTCTTGACCTGTCGAGCGCCACGCAGGAAACCTCATCCACGGGGCCGCCCAAAAGAGGTATCAAGTGATATAGCGGATGGCTTATGATGTTCTGGATCATCTTGCCGGGGAGCTTATGCACCCAGTGGGTCTTGTTTTGCAGGAATAATTTCGAAAAGCTGCCGTCTATAGCGTTTCCGTAGTAAGATTCTGCATGGACCACCTCTCCCAGATCGTTATGTTCGAGACTATGCCGTAGCCTGGACGTAACCTTATCAAACCACTGACTGAATCCCGCACAGACGATCCTGTCACTCTCTTTCGCTTGTTCTATAATACCCAAAGCCTCCTGATAATCGATTCCAAAAGGCTTTTCAATGTAGGCGTGACACCCTGCCTTCAACACATCCGTTCCGATAGAAAAGTGGGTTTGCGCCGGGGTCGTGATGTGAACCACATCCGGTTTCATTTCTTCTATCATCTTACGGTAATCTGTATAGGCCTTCTCGGCATGAAATCGTTCCGCCGTATCCTGGGCTAAGAACTCGACGAGATCGCAGACCCCGACCACCCTCACATCTTTAAGAAATCCGAGTTCCAAAAGATGTGCGTCGGCTATCTGCCCGCACCCTATCAAGCCAATTTTGAGTTTCCTATCCATTATTTTTCCATTCACCGTTCAACATGCCTCAAAACATCTTTGCACTATCATCAACCGGGGCACTTCTCAAGTTTCGGCTGGATCGGTCGCGAGAGGTCTGAACACGGCTTGAGCCATCACATGGTAACTATAGATCGAGCTCGTCGTCGAGCAGGCACCAATCCGCACCGTTTCGCTCAAGGCCTACCTCCCCGCCAGTCACGTTCTGTCCGAGAAAGACCGTCCTCTCCTGTTCCTTTCGTGGGAAGAATCCGGCCTTTCTCAGATTTTCAGCAAGTGCTCCGGATCCGAGATAGGTCAGGGTAACGGAGTGGGCACCCTGTGCTTTCATCTCTTTGACGAATCCCGTGAGAAGGCGGCGGGATATCTGTTCGTCGGAAGTCACAAAAAAAAGATCGCCTACCATTGCAACGCCCTCTCTTACGATGTAGACCAGATATCCGAGCAATTCTCCCGTCCTGGAAAGGATACAGAAGAACCGATGGCGACGGGAAGGATCGCCGGGGTATCGCCAGTTCAGATATGAAGAGACTTTCTCGCCGGTAATCGGATACCCCTGCTTTGCCTTGTCCCAGAGGGTGTCAAACCGACTATCGCAATTGTCAACCGTTTCAAACGTATAGGTATTGGCCGTCAAGATCCTCCTTATATCGAGACTCATGATAGACCAAACGTTGTCGAGTACGAAACCGAGGATCTTCGCGAGCATTCTATTTTTGACCGTTTCTCTCAGTTTTATCTCGGCCTTTATGAGCCTCACATAACGGATAGCCTTGCCCAGCGGTTTGTAACCGGTGCGGCTGAAAACGCCCTCTGCTGATGCATTAGGAAAGGCCAGGATAGCACAAAAACCGTGCTCCTTCTGTTTTGCAAAGAGTTCCCTCTGCAGTTTAAGGGCAGGGCCAAACGCCCTGTGACGGGCAGTGATGATAAAGTCTGCAGCCACGCCCATCACAACATCGTTCCCTGCCATATTGATATGCCTCGGAACAAGGGAGGCACAACCTACTATGCTGCGCGACTTTTCATCAAGGGCGAGATAGGTTCTAGTCACGCCCGACGGGTTTCTCGTGTAAAGCCAATCAAAGCGCTCGTCGGTGCACTCCTCCAACCCCTCTCTCCAGAGCGCAAGCAGGGCTTGACGATGTTGCTCGAGGTCCATCGGTATTATCTGATAGCCCATAGGTGTCCCGGTTCAACTCCTGGCATGCAACGATCGATTGAGTGGGATCATCCTATCCCGACACGTTGGCGAGCAACACGAGAAGCTGCGCTGCCACTCTCTGACTGCCCACCTTGTTGAGATGCCCTCCGTCAGCAGAAAAAATCGGGGCAAGGCAACGGTTCATTTTGCCGTCCTTTTCAAAAGCCGATTGCGAACCGTCCGGAAGAACCGATTCGATGGCAGCCACATCTAAAATCGGCTCTTTCCCCTGATATTCTTTTCGCAGCATCTCGTTAAACTGCTCCCGCTTGATATTCTCGGCATAGCCCGTAACCGTCTTGCCGATAGCCTTCTTGATTAAGGCCTTGAACCCTGATTGAACGGTGGTGAGGGGAGTAGTGAGGTGGACAAAGATAACCTTCTTATGGCGTGCGCGAAGCGACGACAGGGTGTTCTTATAATTCTCAAAAACCTTTGTCACGTCGGTGTCGGAATCAAAATCCACGTAACAGAATTTAAACAGGGCTATATCGATCTTCTCGGCTATTCCTGCATCCATAAATCTGGCAAAGTCATTGCATTTGGATTGAGGGCTGCCGTTCTGGCCTACTGTCGAGTGGGCGAAAATAGGTACATCGAAGGCAGCGGGATCGGTCGTCTCTACGATGTTCAACTTAATCCGGGGATTTTCTTTCATCAGGTCTTTCATGCCTTCCAGGATGTTGAAGCCCACTGATTGATGGCCGAAATAGATCCTTTTCCCGGAAAGCTTGAGCCATGATTCGGGCGGTACATCCGCGATCGACGGCGGGGTTATTGTGTTCGGTTCCATTTTTCCTCCCGAGCACGCCGTAAGAGTTATGAGGAGAGTGAGAACCGTGAAGAGCGGTAGGAGACTGTTTGTAAGGCTGCCACTCCGGGGTATTTCTCTCTTCATAGACACGCTCTGTTTATTTTTCTGCGGCATGCTGTGAATTCGGTTGACACTGACTGAACAAAGCAAGGCAACTTTTTCGATCAACCTTGCCGCTTGTCTTCTTTGGCAGATTCTTAGTGAATTGCACCTCGCTCGGTATCTTGTATTTGGGCAGCCTCTCTGCGCAGAAGTTCATCACCTTTTGAGAGGTGCACTCGTCGCTTTTCGGAACGGCGAGGGTAACAAGACGCATCCCCAGCAGTTCATCCGGTTGGCCAAGCACTACCGCCTCAACAAACATACCCGACTCGAGCAATATATCTTCTATTTCCTGTGGATTGAGCCTGTGGCCGCCTACCTTCAAAAGGTCGTCCTTGCGTCCCACAACAAAGAAAAAGCCCTCTTCATCCATATACGCCTGATCACCCGTGTGATACCAGCCATCTGTAAGGACCTTTGCAGTGGCTTCGGGATTTTTCCAATAACCTTGCATGATGTTGGTCCCCGTGGCAACGAGTTCGCCGACTTGACCGATGTCTGCGTCCCGCCCGTCCTGGTTCACTACCTTCAATGTGACGCCGGGTATGGCCTTTCCAATGGATTCCGTTTTGTCCGCAAAACGCGGAGCTTCGAGGTAGGAAAGCCTGGCCGCAGCTTCGGTCGCACCGTACATGATGACTATTTGGGTGTGCGCCGGAAGTACCCGACGGAGCTCTTCTTTGACGGCTTTTGCCATGTGCCCGCCGGCCTGGCTCACATAACGGAGACAGGGAAGTTTCTCCCGATTAGCGGCAAGCGGAGATCGATGCACGAGGTACGCAAAGGTAGAAGGAACCCCGGAAAAACCGGTGACCTTCTCCGCGATCATTTCTTTAATGACAGTGGCCGGAAAGGCGAACTGGTTGTTGAGGATGACCGTACCGCCGACTGCAAAATGGGTATTGAGCAGCGATTTTCCCATGACATAAAAGAACGGTAGCACAATCATCTGCACATCGTCACTCGTGAGGCCGAGATACTGGCAGATCGAGAAGGTGTTGTCCACGATGTTCTGATGTGAAAGCATCACCCCCTTTGGGCCACCGGTCGATCCTGACGTATAGATGATGCTCGCGAGGTCGCGGGAAGTTATCTCGCAACGCACTGTACTGGTAAAGGAAGAGGGGGTGACGTCGTCGAAATTGACCGTGGTTGTGCGAATGCCTGCCGATACGGAACGTCCCTTGAGAATGAGGTGCTTCAGTCCCAGGCCCTCCAGGTTTGAGGCAGCTATGAGCTTCTCAAACTTCGACGAAGACACCATTATTCCGGCCTCTAAATCCTCTATGGCATAGCGCAATCCTTCGGCCTTCAAGTCGCTGTTTAAAGGTACTGCCACCGCGGAGGCCTTGAGCGCTCCGTAATAACCGATAACGTATTCAAGACTATTTTCCATGAGCAAGGCCACGCGGTCACCGGGTTTTAGGCCGATGGTCAAGAGATAATCTGCCAGGGCACTCGCCCGATTATTTAACTCAGCATATGTAACGCGGGTCGGACCGTGTACGATAGCTGTTTTACCGGGAAAGCGCTCCGCGCTCTTCTCGAGGAAATGATGGACAAGTGTTATATCGGGATTTAGGGGAATTATCGGGACCATGATACGGCTCTTTATGAGACTTCTTAATCTAATCCGAGCATACTCCTGGCGTAGGCTACCTGTTCGGCGTTCTGCGGTGAATATATCTTTTCCATGCCTTCTTCACGGGTCATGACGCCCTGACGCACCATATTGGCTATCTCCCAGACGTATGGATGAAACTTGTGACGTTCCAGATGAACCTGATTTGCAAAGGCATTGAGAAGACAGTTGGTTGAGTTCGTGTCCGTGTTGGTCGGCAGGATCCACCCGATCTGTTTGAGCTCATCCGTGATCTTTTGTTCATCATATTCGAAGAACGCCAATGGGTGTATGTTGGTGGGAAAACGGCCGGCATATGATTGATAGTAACTTTCAGGGATGAAGTAGGAACTCATCTGAACCTGAACATCGGTTGGAAAACCACTGAGCAGAGCCCTCTGATTCTGCCGAATGAGAGATGCGTTGGTCCTCATTATGGCCGACTGGATGGGGGCCTGTCCCGGTGACCAGCCGAAAGCAGACAGGGGGATTGCCATTTCGATAGCCGTCTTCAGGGTGAGACTTTTGACGATCCCGATGCAGGCCGTACAAATGGAACTTGCCCTGAGCAGGGTGGCCGCGGAAAAGATATCAGCGGACGCTGTGAGAGAAAAGAGCGATTTCATAGCGGCCCACGGCGCCTTGAAATGAATATGGTCTACTTGAAGACTATCGGTGACCTTTCTGATGTTTTCCAGGGCAGTGGGTGAGACAAAATGATTGTCGAAGGTAAGGGCGAGCACTTTGAGATCGTACCGTTCGCGAAGAAGCTTGAGCGTGTACGAAGAATCTTTACCGCCGCTGTACGCCATGATGGCATCGTAACAGGGGCCGGTACCCTTGGTTGACGCTATAAGATCGTCGAGCTTTTCCCGGTACTCGAGTGTCTTGGCGTCTCGCTTGGCCAGCATGGACTTTTCCTGAAGACAATGATTGCATACACCTTCTGCATCGAATCTGATATTCGGAAAAGTCTCCGGTAGAATACAGTGCGAGCAGATACGAGGTTCAATCGACTTACTTACTTGATCTTGCTTCATAAGGTTACCTCAGTTTACCATGACGGAAAGCAAACGATCACGACGCGGGTAAAGCTTGGGAACCATAACGGCCCTGCCGCTGTGAATTCGTGGCTATTTCCGTCTAAAGTCATATATCTTAACGTTCTCAGGTTCAACGATAGCGTGATAGGGAAAGTTACTTATAAAAGCTTCATCCGCGAGCTGAGTCGAGAGAACGCCGATAAGCGCCATATTTTCTCGCTCGCTTAGGAGCTGCCCTTCCTGACGCGTAATTTTCTCCACGAGTTTGGTGACTTTGCCCGGATGGAAGTATCCCTTCCGGCGCAGGCTTTCCACCGAGAGAAGCTCGCTCACGTACTCGGGCGGCGTCCCGCCGAAGAAACACCGACTGATCGGCGCCCTGTACGGCTGTTTCTGCCTGTATGCCAATTCCTTCGGGATGAGATCCGTGGCGGCGTCCCGCAAGATGAACTTGTCTCTCAGTCCGCGAAGCCGCAAAGTGGGCGGGACGCGGGAAGCAAATTCCACAACCCGGTAATCAAGAAAAGGGAAACGACCTTCCACGGCATGAGCCATGGCCATACGGTCTCCCTGAGAAGACAGAAGATAGTTTGAGAGAAAGATAACACTCTCTGTATACTGGGCTCTGGACAGGGGGTCCCAATTATAATAGTCTGCGGGAAGCTGCGATGCGAATCGGCCCGTGAAACCGTCCGCCTCTCCCGTGTTGGCTTTGAGTTCGTCTGAAAAGAAGCCCTTGATAAGCGCCGTATTTTCCCATCTGATCATATGCGAATAGAACGGTAATTCCACCCGGGACAGCCCTTTTTTGAAGAAGTTCTCCAGAAAGATTGTTGCCCGCGAATCGGCATGCGAAAAGATGTCAGGATATAATTTTCTCAAGAGCTTGGGACGTAGTTTCGATTCCGGCTCCTCGGCCCAAAAGCGTCTTATCCTGTCCTCTTTGAAGATGTCGTAGCCTGCAAAGATCTCGTCTGACCCTTCACCGGTCAAGACCACCTTAAAGTTGTTTTCACGAACAAGCTTGGAGAGCTGGAACAGAGGCGCGGGCGCGGTCCGTAGCAAGGGAGTCTCGGCGTGCCAGATCACGTCGGGAAAAACATCGCCGATATCTCTATCGCTCAACCGGATCATTCGATGATCGGTGCCAAGGGACTCAACAGCCCTCATCTGGAAAGCGGCTTCGTCGAAACGATTATCCGTGAAGCTGACCGAGAAGGTACAGAGCTGATTATTGAAGAACCGCTTTACGATCGAGGTAGTGTAAGTGCTATCAAGACCTCCGCTCAGATAGGCCCCGACAGGCACGTCGGCCCTGAGCCTGATACGACAGGCGTCCCGAACAAGATCGTTGAGTTCGTCCCTCCACTCGCTCAAGCTGCGGCCCCGATCGTACTCTTGTCCGTAGGGGATCTGCCAGTAGCGATGAATCTTTGTCCCCGTGCTGTTGATGACGGCATAATGGGCGGGCATGAGCTGATGGACCCCTTGGAACGCAGTTTGACCATTTAACGGGCTCCAGCAGGTAAAGATGTCGGAAAGCGTTTGAAGGTCAAGGCTTTTCTCGATCTTAGGGTCGGCAAAGATTGCTTTGATCTCGGAGGCAAAGAGAATGCGGCTTCCGTCCCGTTTATAGAAGAGTGGCCTGATACCCATGCGATCCCGGGCCAGAAACAACTCTCTCTTCTTCGCATCCCACAGGGCAAGGCCGAACTGACCGTTCAAAAGCCTGAGCATGTCGGGACCCTCTTCTTCGTAAAGATGCACGAGGACTTCAGTGTCGGTATTGGTATAAAATCGGTGGCCGCGGGCCTCCAGGTCAGGCCTCAGCTCTACGTAGTTAAAGACTTCCCCGTTGTAAACGATCCAAAGCGTTTGATCCTCATTATGGATCGGTTGATCGCCCCCGGGCAAGTCGATGATGCTGAGACGCGTCGAGGCGAGCGCGGCGGTGTCATCCATGTAGATGCCGAAAGCATCGGGCCCGCGGTGACGTATAAGGCCGAGCATACGGCGAAGAAGGCCGTCATCAGGCGCCTTACCGCTAAAATCAATTGTGCCGGCTATTCCACACATGCTAAAGTTGTTTAATTTATTGGATTAGGGGACTGTCCGGGTTCGATTCGCTTAATCCGGTGCGAACGTTACAGCCCCGATGAACTCGATCTTACGGAGCTCTGGGTCAATTTCTGTTGAATGAAGTAGGTGATGTCGAGTATGGTGTCCAGATTCTCCGGTGTGATTTCCTCGTCATCCACTTTGATTCCGTAAGTTTCTTCAATAAAGGCGATCAATTCAAGCACACCGGTAGAATCGATGACGCCGGTTTCAAGGAGAGAGTCTTTTTCCCCGATTACGGTCTGGGAATCATCGAAAAGGAAATTTGTGGTTATGAAATCGATTATCTGCTGCTTGATGTTTTGTTCCATACCTGCTCCTGACAAGGTTAATCTGAACGTCGAGTTGATCGCCCAATGGAAGGACTTTTCGTATCGCCGGTATATACTACCGCCATACTCATGCAGATTACAAGCCCTTCGTTTGCGGCGTGAATCTTGTTACCGAAATATAAAATCTGATTGATTCCCAAATCCCATCAACAGATAGACTGCTTTCCTGGCTACCGAGCCCCGTCGCTCAAGAGGACCACGCCTATAGTGCGAAGAAGAATCTTGAAATCGAGCATGAGGGACATGTTCTTCACGTAGTAAATATCGTACTCAAGCTTGTTTTTCGCGTCTTCAATAGACGCACCGTACTGGTAGTTTATCTGGGCCCATCCGGTCATACCGGGCTTTACTGAGTGGCGGGCGAAGTAGTAGGGCACTTCCTTTTCGAGAAGCGCGACAAATTCCGGCCGTTCAGGCCTCGGCCCCACAAGACTCATGTCGCCCTTGAATATGTTCCATATCTGGGGGATCTCATCCATGTGGGTGAGTCGTAAGAACCTCCCGATTTTAGTCACCCTCGGGTCTTTCTCCTGTGCCCAGCGGACGCCTTCGGTCTCTGCATCATGGCGCATGGACCTGAACTTGTAGATCGTAAAGATCTGCTGTCCTTTACCCATCCTGCGCTGGCTGTAGAGCACAGGGCCCGGGGAATCAAGCTTGACCGCAAGCGCGATAAGCCCCATGAGGGGGGCGATAAAGAGAAGGAACAACCCCGAGGTGATAAGATCCATAAGACGCTTGAACTTCTGGATATACTCCTTGTGGAGCAGATAGAAGCCTTCTGCGAAGAGGAGCCACTGGTCGCCGATGTTACGCACCGGAATCCGTCCGGTCAACTCTTCGTATACATCGGCCATGTCCCGGATATTGATGCCCTGAAGACGGGCGTCAAGGATGTTCCGTATGAGAGAAGCGGATCTGTTCTTGGGGATAGCAAGGATCGCCGTATGGACCCCCACCTTTCTCGCGATCTCTGTAATCTGCCGGGAGCTACCCATGATGGTCGGTGATCTGCTCTTACCGAGCTGCGCCGGATCATCGTCTAAGAACCCCCTGATCTCATAGGGAGAGAGCGGGGACTTGAGCACCTCATAGATGGCCCTGCCGCAGGCACCTGCACCCACGATCAAAGCGGGTACCCTAGGGGCAGTCTTCTGGAAGATAAGACCGTAGAGAAACCGCCAGATATTGAAAAGCCCCCAGACAAGGAGTACCTCGATGGCCATAATACCCCGTCCGTATGGGCCATAAGGTACGAGATAGAAGGCGATCATGGCCACAAGACCGCCGGCGGTTACGGCAAAAGCGCTCCGGTAAGCCATCTCCCAGGAACGGAACGAACGTTCTACATTGTAGAGATCGAAGATGTAGAGGGTAACCGGATAGATCACGATGGTAATGAACGAGGCCACGGTATACTCCTTGAGGGTGTTCAACGGCATACCGAACCGGATCCAGGTGCTCAAGAAGTTGGCGAACATGACGAGCAGAAGATCGCCCATAAAGAGGAGCCAGCGGAACCGGGGGAACCCTACGGAGACCCCGCCGGTGTTCCTCGTCGTATCATCTTTCCTGGAGATGGAGATGACAAATGGCGATTCTGACGCGAGGTCACCCCCGTGATGAGACGCTATCTCGTTTACCGGGGGGTAAGAGAGGTCAGGATTCTGTTCTCTCCATTTTCTTTTCTTATCCATAGAATTTTACGGCTCTCTCCTCTACAGATGCTTGTAAATGAACTGCGGTATGTAGTATTTCCTTTTATTGAAAACAATGCCCAGTACAACCCCGCCGCTTTTCTCTATCTTTTCTTTCACGCTTAAGGCCACCTGCCAGCGGGTTTTCTCCGCTTCAACAACGAGGATTACGCCATCTACCTGGGAAGCAACAGCGGGCCCGTCGGGAAACATCATGGTTGGCGGAGAATCCACAATGATGAGATCAAACCTTTCCTTCAAGGGTTCCCAAAATCCCTGGCCCTTGGCTGAATCAAGGGTGCGCGGTGTAACCATGGTCTTCTGGAAGAGTGGCATTACATAAAGGCTACTCTCCTCGACCTGGCACAAGGAGTCTTCCATCGGATCTGCGGCTTTTTCCTTGTCTTCCGGTACATCTTCGTCGCCGTTTCTCCGGCTTACCTTTGTGTATATGTGGTGTTCCGGTCTACTTCTATCGAGGTCTATGAGAAGAACGTTTTTTTCCATCCGTAGAGAGGCGGCCTTGGCCAGTTCCCGCGCGACTGTGGAGGTGCCTTCATTCGATCTTGACCCCACAAAGAGGACTGAGCGATGATTGATCCCGGGGAGTGCTGCAGTAATCGTTTGATACAGAGAAATCATTTCCGATTCCATGTCAACGTCGACCCTGCCGGGTTGACGAGACACGGGCAGCGAGACGGAAGGGGCACGGGACTCAGGTTTATCCGGCGCCGATTCTCCCCTGCGGGCATTCTCGATAGCCTCGAAGATCTTACTCACCTTAACCTCCAGCCGGCGGTCACGCTACCGCCGTTCCATTTCTTTATATGGATGGTCTGAAGAGCTTTCATGTTCTCTTTGTTGATGTACCAACACATTCCCCTGTGTTGCCGGCTACCCGAAGATTTCTCGCGTAACCGTTTCCTTCTGCTACTCCTCAGCATCAATTAGCAACTTATGTGCCACAGTAACATAGAATCGTAACATATTGAAATATTTGACCTGTATTACAACGACTCAATTATCTCCAGCAAAATACTACATTTTTTGTGGGTAAGGCTACATATTTGGCGATACATAATCTTACGTGATGAGACATTCTTTTGCGACACAAGACAATCTCGCACGCCGCCACCGCGGAATAAAGATCATAAAATCACCCAATTACTACCTAGAAAATCTATGTAATTCGTAGTATAAAGATAGCCAAATCCAGGGCGATCCGACTACTACTAATGCTCTGCTACTCTTCTTGTTTGTGAGATGTGGGAAAAGTAATGGTACTGCCTCTCAGAATGAGATTCGGGTCCGCAATCTGAGGATTGCTTTTACGGATGAATTGTAAAACCTTTGTATCTGAGTTGCCGTACACTTCCTGTGCTAATTTGGAAAGGGTGTCGCCACGTACCACCGTTTTGGTGACGGCCTTGTGGTCGTCATTCACGGCAGGGGGCGGTGTCTCCCCCTTGGGCGGCAAAGACTGCGCCGGGGTATCGTGATCATCGCGCGCGGCCGGGGTCTCAACCCGTTCCGGCTGACTCGCAGAATCAGTCAGATGCCTGTGCCCGCGCGATAGCATCACAGAGATCTTATCGAAATCGGCTTCCTTATAGAGCGCAAGCCAAACCGTGCCGCCGAGAAATAATAAGATCATGGCCGAAACCGCAGATACCCACCATCGAGCAGTCGAGGACTGTTTGAGCCCTTCAAAGTCCCGGATTATCTCTTTTGTTATTTTCTGCGAAACAGGTTTTTTGCGGTAACCGAACCCCGTGATCAGGGCGTTGTCACAGAGAATGTTGAGTACCCTGGGAATCCCCTTGGCTCTTCGCACAATCGTCTTCAAGGCGCCTGGCGAGAAAACCGAGCCTGGGTTGGAGCCGGCCTTTTGCAGTCTGAACCGGATGTACTCGATGCTTTCGTGCGGCGTGAGAGGCAAAATCGTCGATCGGATGGCAAGCCGTTGTTTTAGCTGTCTTAACCTGTTCAAGTTGAGCTGCTCTTCGAACTCGGGTTGACCGACGAGCACGATCTGAATCAACTTGTCTTTGGACGTCTCGAGGTTCGAAAGCATGCGCAAGCTCTCAAGCGTATCCACAGGCATATTCTGGGCTTCGTCGATGATCAGTATGACCGTATTATCTTTCTTGTATTCTTCGATTAAGACCTCGTACAGCTTGTTGACCATCTCCAGAACGTCATTACTTTCCACGGGAAGGCCGAGCTCCTGATAAATGGTTTTGAGGAGTTCGTTGAAGGTGAGCTTTGCATTGAAGACGTATATGATCTTGAGGTGTTTTCTCTCTGCACTTTCCAGGTATGATCGAAGGATCGTTGTCTTGCCGACCCCAACGGCACCAACGATGGCAATAAATCCCTTCCTCTGCTCTATGCCATATATGATGGCGGCCAAAGCTTCTTTATGGCTCGGGCTTAAGTAGAGGAACTCCGGGTCCGGAGTGATGTGAAAGGGTTGTTTCTTGAGGTTGTAAAAACTCAAATACATAGCTCACTTATATCCCGGCAGGAATGTGAACGCTCATTAAGAAACCTGCACTCTTGAAGCAGCTTTTGCAAAGTCCCATACAGCGTTAAATGCTCTGTTTTTTTGCGATCGCAACCATTACGGGCAGGCCCAGGCGTCGTTCAGCGCTATAGGGTGTTGTCATGCCTGAAGCGCTGAATTCAAGGAAAAATGCGAGGGCAAAACCCGCCGCAATACCGCCCAGGAACCCTGCTGCTACCATCCGGTGTTTGTCGAGTTTCTGTTTCTTTGGCGTTGCAGGAATGGTTGCTTTTTCGACCACACTGATGGCGACCATCTTATGCCGGTCCATGTCGTCCATAATGAGGGACTCCTGAAGCTTTCGTGCATAGGTATCGTAGCTTTGTTCCTGCTGTGTCGCCTCACGTTTCAAATCTTGTAACTCGCGCCCACGCGCATCGAGGGCAAAAACCTCACCCTCTACCTGAGAAAACTGACGTTTCAGATTTTCGACCTTAGCTTTGACCACGGCCAGGTCTCCTTCAGCCTTCCCGAGTTCTATCTGTCTCAATTCTTCGTTGTTTCTGCCCATGGCATCCTTTGTCAGTTGGATTTCCTGACGCACGTTCTGGATTGCCCGGCTATTGTCCGTGTATCTCTCAGAAAGCTCCCTCTCTCTCTGCTGAAGGGCGGCCAGTTGTGATCGCATCTCCTGGGGGGTATCGGCCATCCATTTGGGGCTTCGTATGAAGGCGATCTTTTGATCGACTTCGGTCATCTGGTTTTGGGCGGCCTTGAGCGCCGTGTCGAGCATACTCCGTTGTTGTATCAGTGCAGTTTTTTGTTCATCGAAGGAAAAGACCCCGTGTTTCTGCTTGAATGTGGCGAGATTGCCTTCCGATTGTTTGAGCTTCTCCTCGATGGCCTTCTGTTGATTTTCCAGAAACTCGGTGCTGTTCCCGCTGAAAACTTCCAGGTGCTTGTCCTTGAAAGCGTCGACCAGCGTATTTACCACCCGGGGCGCCAGGTACGAGTCGGAATGGGTAAAGGTAACCTGTATCAGGCTCGAGCCGGGGACGTTCGTAACGCTCAAGTTCTCTTCAAATGACTTGATCGCCTTCTGTTCCGGCGTTTCCGTACCGGCGGTGATCTTGTTTGTCGTGGGATAGAGTTTTTCAACGCCGATGGTATTGATGACCTTACTGATGAGGTCCCTGCTCGTCAGTATGCTGATCTCACCTCTCAGGATTGTGTCCGGTGGAACGGAAAATCCGCTTCCTCCGTTCACTTCGGGGCGGTTCATAAACTCCCGTCCAAGCTTTACGAGCAACACGCTTTTCGACTCATACGGCCGCGGCATGATCAGGGCGAGAGCGGTGACCCCGATAAAGATCACGAGAAAGGTAATGAAGATCTTGTACTTGTGCTTAAACACGATCGTAAGAAGATCACGTATGTTGGTAAAATCAAAAGGTTGGTAATTCTGTTCCATCATCGATCATTGACCTCGGTTGTGGTTAGGGTCATCCGTTTAATGGACGGTTATAGTAGCGCCGGTATCGGGATACACCTGGGTAAATCCGCCGAAAGCGTATGCGTAAGGGTTGTGAAAGCCGGAGAACCCGGGAAATCCGCCAGGAACGACCCTGTTTATATACTCATCCACGAATTTATCGATCCGGGCTATATTGGATCTCGGGACATACACGATATCGTAAGGCATGAGAAAGATATTCTGGCTCATATCTGTCCCATTGATGACCTTTCTTAAGTCGAGATTCGCTGCCATGGGTTTTCCATTGGCGTCGTTACGAATCACAATGACATTGCTTAAGCGTGCCGTGTCGCGAAGCCCTCGAGCCTGGGCGATGGCCGCCATTACCGTGGTGGGGCCTCTTAAGTCGACGAGCCCGGGAAACGCCACCTCGCCATCCACAAAGATCTTCTCACCCGCGAAAGACCGCACGATCACCGCTATTTCGGGCTCCTTGAGCTCGGAAGAGTATTTTTGTGTGAGCACATTCTTCAATTGGTTCGGAGTGAGCCCGGCTGCCATGATGTCAGGAGCCAGTTGCAGAGAAATGCGGCCGTCCGGCCTCACGGGAAGAGCGAGCTCATTGAGGTCAGGATTGTGCATGAACTTGATGTCGAGCACGTCACCGGAGCTTATTACATACTCCTTCTGCGGGGAGCTCTTTGCCTGCTGTTCCATTTGACTGATGGAGGCCGGGTTCCTGACAGCATTTGGAGCGCATGCCGCTGCCATTACAACGAGCATTGAAAGACCTATGTTCATAAGCGTTCTCAATTTCATGTGCGTCCCTCCTATAACTTTAATGTGTTGTATTTACCGCAAGCTTGCCATACGGTTTAGGAAAATGCATAATCGCCTATGCCTGCGCAAGACAGAAGCGCAAGCCCTTCCGGTGCTTCATAAGTCGTGCTTCAAACGCCCCTAGCGCACTACGGGTCCTGGTGACTAGCGGGTCCTCGCAGCCGGCACGTCGGAGGAAGAAGGTCCTGAGCCTCTCGATCTCTCCGTCTCTCTGCCTCCCGGAACATCAGTCCTTGGAAGGCTGATGCTGTCACCTGCCTTGTACTGCTGTGATCTGCCGCTCACGTCTGTGATACGGGTCGTGCCATCGCCGCAGCTGACGAGCGCCGTGCTATCCTTTGTTTCCAGAACGATGCAACGATCGGCCTGACAGAATCCCGTGCTCAATGGAGCAAGGGCAAAGACGAGAACAGAAGTGAGTCCCGCGAGCCTACATGTTTTCTTCATGATGATTTTACGACCTCCCGTTCGTCACGTCGATTATATCATGCAGGGTAGCCCCGTGCAATTTCAGCTTCCCTGAGGTCCTTAGTACCTGATTTATATCCCGCGGGCGCGACGGAAGATGAACCCAAGCCACGAGCCTGTCATCTCCTGTAGTGTTAAGAACATGTTCATCCGTTTGTCACTCTAGGTTTGCCCGCCAGGCTCGCAAAGAGCAATCATAAATATAAGCTACCGCCATTCCATGATTATGGTTACGACAAGTGCCACCCTTTTTTCACCGCTTTGCATCACCGTCGCGTATGGATTTACATGCGCACGGTTCTTAATCTTATACCAGACTTCTCTTTCCACTACAGATAGAAAACTCTATGTATGACAATCGCATATTTCAAGGGGTTATCAATAATTCTTGATAGGTCTGGCAATGGCTCAGCCGGTCTTTTTGTTCGGCTTCCAAATCTCCCTGCTAGTCTTTCAAGATACAAGCCCGACACCCCCTACTTCATGATAATAGATAATTTTCGTTTTGTCAATAATTTACTGTTATTAGACGCCTATCTTCAGGTAATGTTTATCGTATCCATGTCAACTTAAGTTCATACAAACTAACACCATTTTTTCAGTCGCTCATTTAAGAGCAAATCACATGCCACGGCGTGGCCATTTCGGAATGTGTTGCTCTGTTTAACTTTGCAGATGGTATGATGAATTTTTGCCCCCGTGGAGCTACACTTATTGTAGGAGTAACTACATTTTTTGCAGGGATTTTTCCGTCTTAACGTTGTGTCGAGTCTCGATGCTGCCTCGACGGGTAGAATTGTGTTGAATGGCAGAGTGCCTCTGTGCTATAAAGATGCACGTTGGGCCGTTAGCTCAGTCCGGTAGAGCAGTTGACTCTTAATCAATTGGTCGGAGGTTCGAATCCTCCACGGCCCAAATAAAATCAACCATCCGCGCGATATTAGCCCGCACAAAATGTCACCATCGTCACCATTTGTCACCATTCCCCGACGCCTTTATTTACGGCCTCACGCTTGTAGTCCATTGACAGATGCGTATATATGGCCGTTGTGCTGATATTTGCGTGGCCCAACAATTCCTGGAGGCTCGCCACGTCGCTGCCCCCGTCTATTATATGTGTGCCGAAACAATGACGGAGCAGGTGAGGGTACACTCTCTTCTCTATCCCCGCGGCCTTCTTGGCCCTGGCTATGGCCTTGTAGATGCCGACCAGAGGCTTACCCGTCCTGGCAGACGGAAACACCAATTTGTCACCATGGACGAAATTATGGTAACAAATCAGATATTTTTTTAGCAAAGGCGTCATGGGGATGACGCGCGTCTTGTCCCCTTTACCTTTCGCCAGGAGATAGCCCTCGTCAAGATCCACTCTGTCCCATGTAAGGTTTAACGCCTCGGATTTTCTCATACCGGTCTGGTAGATGCAGAAAAACAGGACTCCGTATTCGGGCTCAAGGGCGTTGATGAAGGACCGTATCTCATCCCTGCTCAGGATCATCGGTTTGTCTGCCTTCCAGGGCAGCTGCTCGAACTTTGCGCGCTCTCCCCACATCTGCCGTATCATGTGCTGAAGGCACAGAAGCTCAAGGTTGATCATCCTGCTTCCACCCTTGGCCATCTTGGACGCTATCTCCTGTTTCCGTTTTTCCTTGTAGAGTAAAATCATTTCGGGCGTGATGCGGTCCGGCGTGATGTTCCCGAAGAAGGGAATGATCCGGGTCATGAGCATGTATTTCTTTATGCGGTGGGATTTGGGTTGTTGCTGCTTGACCCATCTGAGATAGTCGACTACCTTGTCGGAGATCGTGGCCCTGATGAGCGGTTTCTTGTGGGCGAGTTCCCGCCTTAATTCCTGCTCGTATTCATAGGCCTCTTCCTTGGTGCCCTTGACCGTGTAATAATACCGTTCGCTTTTTGACACATGAATATCGACGTGCCAACCGTCACCACGCTTTCTCACGGACATGCCTCTGTTATATGCTTCTTGGCGTGTTTAGTCAATTGTCTTTCTCTAAGCTGGATCGCGATCACCTTCACATGCTGTTTTATGTCGAGGCTCGATTTCTTGCCGTCAAGGCCCAAAGCGTGAAGGATGAGATCGAGTTTGTGCTCCATGCGGGCGGCCTGCTCTTCGTCGATCATGCGGCGACTCCGAGGGCGGGGGTGACGCCCTGCCATTCATCGTTTCGGACGCGGCGGTCAATCTCGGCCATGATCGCGCCGTACACTACATGGGCCTCGTGGCTGTTCTCACTCATGGCGTTCCTCGTGTTGACCAGATAGTATTGATTGACGTGACGTATGCTTGCCCATCCTTTCCCTGTCAGAAGCCACATATCACCAAAAGAGCCGTAGGTGTATCCCGGTATCTTGAAGCCGGCTTCCTCTGGTTCGAACTTTCGGTACTTCCTATCCTTCTTCTTTCGAAGTTGCATCAAAACATACGGAGGGGCAGGGCATTTTCACCTGTCGGACAGGATTTGGGCTATATTCGCGCGTCCCTTTTTGGGATACTAAGAAAATGCCCGCCGCCCCGTAAAACCTTCAAATTCCAACCTACCTCACTCACCGCCGTGCCGCGCTCACGCAGGGCGTTCTCAACCTTCTCTTCTATGGCTATGGCTTCTTGTAAACTTTCGTCGTCCCATGCCTCATAATCGTTCAACCGATACGCTTTAAGCATCGCTCCCTCCGTGACGTAAAGAAATCAAAAGGCAGACACACAAGATGCCTGCGTAGAAACCGGCGATGAAGGCGAGGACGGCTACCATTGAAACCTCTGCGGGGTGAACAAATACTTGAGCGCCTTGGCCAGTACTGACACGCGTGCGTTGCGCACCAGGAACCTTACGGCAAACTTCTGGCCGCGCGCATCGTGCGCAGTGAGCACGAACGGAGTGGCGTCTGTGGCGGCAAGCGTTTCTTCGGCTACGAAACTTTCGGGCGTCAGTTCTATAGGCGGCCTTGTCACGAATCCCCCGCTATCTTTTGATGAGTATCACCGAAGGTCACTTGCATGAGGCCTCCGCGAGCTTGCGGTCAGCCAAATCGTCAGATGGGTGAACCGAACCATAGAACCTGACTGAGACGATGTTGCCGCCGTGCGGGGTGAAGCGGATGCCAAGGTCGTGTATGTAAAAGGGTCTGAGTTCGGGCATCCTGGTATTGATCGTCGAACGCACGTGATCCATGGCCGTGTCGTAGCCCTTCTGGAACATGTCGCTATCGCCCATCGACTGCCTTCCGGCGAGGAAGGCGCAGAGGAGCGCGGCGGCCAGCAATCCTTTCTTTAACAGTTTGGCTTTCATAGCGACCTCCAGAGTCCCCAGAGGGACGTGAGAGAATAGGCGGCAAAGAGCATCGCCTGCCAGTAGAGGCCGCGCTTGTGGTTGAGCCAGACGAGGCCGATATTTCCCGGAAGCCAGATTGCAAATCCCCAGGGCGAGCCTGCGGCGTTGAAAGCGGCGCCGACGAGACCGCTAAAGACGAGTACCGCTTCACTACCGCTGACTTTCAAGCGCATAGTGATAAGGCCTCACGTGCGTAACCTAATAAATCGGCTATTTGATTCCTCGAAAAACCGAGCTTGCAAGAGGGTAACGTTTCGAGGGCTTTTATGTATCCCCGCAAGCACGCTTTCCTACCCGCGATCTTGCCCTGGTTGGAGAAGTTACCAATACCGTTTATAAACTGTTTTTCGGAGCCGACGCCCCATATCGGTAGTGCTGCGCTCATACAATCCTCCTTTCGTTTAGAATTCTTGCGGATCACGTGAATCTCCTTAGATCGGGAATATGGTGGAGTTTGAGCTTGCGCAAGGTTTCCTTGATCTGCCGGTTCTCTTCTTCCGGCGTGAGCCCGCTGTCTTTCTCCGGTGATTTATAACCGAATATCTGCGCCATGTACCTCATCCAGTGCTCCGGGGTTGTTTCATCGAGGATCGCCTTGATCTTTTCCCATTTGAGGGGCACGTCCGTGGAGTCCGGAGACAGCAGGCGGCTTAGGCGAGCCGTGGCCGTCCTTTCCTCAACGCCGGGATATATCCTGCTCGCGATCAACTTCGGCGGTTTGCCGGATGTGGCTATGGTGTAGGTGAGCACATCGTACTCATCCTCAAAGAACAGGCGGCCCTGGCTCAACCTGTTATTGGCGCCCATTCATCCCCCCGGCTGAAACAGGTTGAAAGAATGTTTCAGTGCGTTTCAGGTCTCGATTTTGGTTAAATTTTTTTGTGGCTGCCAAAGACTCGAAAATAATTGACAATGCCCCCGCCCGCGTGACAGAATTACCTTGCGAGAGTGTGAAACTGCCATGTTTGAGGGCGGGGGCCACTTTATTCTGGGGGAGCATGAGAGCTTTGACCAAGCCCAACAGAAGTTTTGCCGTCGGGACCGAGGGCCGCGTGATGATCCCTTGCCGGGCCTGCCGGGCAAGAGTGAGTGTGAGCCTGGAGAATTTAAAGAAGCTGTGGGCCATGAAATGTCCTTTTTGCAAGGCGGTCATGGCCGGGCCAAAGAGAAGGGGACGTGATTTTCCAATTTAGTTTCCAAATTCCCTGTCATTGGAAACAGGATATATGCAAATGCATAATTCTGTCAAGAAGAAAATATGCAAAAGAATACACAACTGATTATAGCCAACAGATTTAGAGAGCTATACCGCAATCTAAGCGAGAATCAGAAGAGCTTTGCCCTTAAGATAGGGTACTCTCAGGGTACGATTTCCCGTGTAGAGAACGGCCAAATCGCCCTGACAAGAAAGATGAAGCAAGCGATTAGTCGGGTTTTCCCTCAGGTCAACACTGGTTGGTTGGAAACGGGAAAAGGGGAGATGTTTGTTTCCGTGCCAGCCGCGACTGAGGAGCAGTCTATCACGCCGAGCAGCGCCTGTGATTTGGCGCCGCAAGATGATCAGGCGGCCTACGAAGCACTTGCTCAGATATTGGCCTCGGACGACGAGATCGTGAAGACTCTCGCCAGGAAAAGTTTAGGGGGATTCTTAAGCCTTATTCAGGCCAGAGGCGATCCGTCAAAAGCCAAGGGGGAGAAGAAGAAATTTCGAGCGGGCGGGCATGGAAAGTGATTACTGGCGGCGGGAGGAGCCGCGAGCGTAAGGAACGGCGCGAAAGGACGACTGAGGCGCTTCAGCGCAACCGCGTCGTGATGATCGACTCCATATCGCGGAAGGTGCGCGACCTGTACCCCGCAATACCTGAAATAGCCAAGAAGCTCATATTGTTTGTTGCCTGGGCGGGTATGATGATGGCGGATTGGGCCGACTGGCTCGATTTCGTCTAAAAGCAGTTAATAAACTACACACAGGGGGAATACCATGGGAGCATATGCAGTCGGTGGTGCGTTCGTATCGATGTTTTTCGCGCTTCTTTTTTTCGTCATTTCCATCGTGATTATGCGGTGGGCATTCAGGATCAACCACATTGTTGAGCGTCTCGACAAGATAGTTGATCTGATGAGCATCAATGCCGGCATCAGGAGGGAGTGACCGAAGAGCAGTGGATGGGATTGGATACAGGAGTAAAGCATCGAGCCTCCGCTGAAGAATTGAGGATTCTTGTTCCGACCGTCAAGCCTGGTTTTTTCTGGACTGGACACCTGGACGCGAGCGGTTACTCTCTCTGTTCTTCTTTCTCTAAACTCCTTTTCCTCGATGAGATCCCCAAATAACGAGTGGGCCATCATCTGTTCTGCGTCCGGGGCTTGGTTTTAACTTAAACGTCCTGTGACCTGTTCTGGCCGCCCAAAGTTCGGCCGCCCACTTCAGCCTGTCGTTACCGCAGTTCAAGTACTCAAATGCCATCCTCTTGTGGAATCCGGAGGCGTACTTCTTTATTGCCAAGATTAGCACCCCTTCTGACTCACCCATCATTATCAGTTTTCTGTAGTTATAGTTGGCAACGGCATTCTTAGCAGCCGAGCGAGCCTGATCAAACCAACCGTTCATCTTCATGGCATCCTCAGCAGCCTCACTTATAGGCATCATTCCGTCTGCAAGACAGCCGGCCAATGCATCAAATGCGCGATCATCTCCAATCTTTCCCAATGCTATAACGGCATTCTTGCGGACCAGGTCATTTTCATCTCTCGCAGCCTCAATCAGAGAATCAACCGCTCGCCGCTCCCCTATCTTTCCCAATGCCTCGGCGGCGGCCAAGCGCACGTATCCTGATTTGTCGCTCATTGCGGCAATTAATGAATCAATCGCCCGCGGATCTCCGATATCGCCCAATGCCACAGCTCCTGCATTTCGCACTTTAATATTTCCGTTTTTCAGGTCCCCCATCTTCCGATCGAACAGGTCTTTCTGCGACGGCATTATCTCGCCCCTCTCTTTAAGCAATTGATGTACCGCCTCAAAGGCCTCTGGCGACCACTGGTCTGTATCATTTTCCGTCCATATCCTCAGCAGATCCTCTGTGGTCTTTGTTTCCATATTCTTCCGAATATACTCGAGATTATTCATTCTGGGTTCTCCTTGTATTCCCAAGAAACCGTACGAACCGGAAGACCATCTGTCAGCCCTTTTTCCTCCTCATTCCTGACATCCATCATTTCTTTTCTATTATAGATGCCGGATAGCCTTTACCAGCAAATCGATCTTTGGTGACATCAACTATTTCTTTACCAATTTACCGTCCTGGCTTACGATCAGGTTCGTTCCTTGATCATACATGGTTCCCCTGATACGAATTTTACCCCTCGAGACGATTATGTTCATTGAGGGATCGAGCTGGATGGCATCAGTGTTTTCAGCGCGGAATACAGATCCTTTGTCAAACTGCATCCCCGGATCCTTTATTGTCCAGTTACCCTTCAGTACTTTTACCTCGGAAGTTACCGTCACCTTACCTTTTATCACCTCTACCAGGATTCCCTTCTTGCCATCCTGTGATAGTCTGATAGTCGCGGGTTCAGAAGCCATCTCGCTCTTGAGACGCTTCATCGTCGGCGGCGCACTTTCATCGGCGCTAAAAGCTGCGGGATAACAAACAATCCAACTCATCGCGATACAAAATACCGCACTCAACAGCGCTGTTCGGCTTTTCGAATTCATTTGCGTATCCTCCTTATGGTAGTCCGCGACTCGTAATGCCCAGTCAGTCCTCAACCTTTAGCCGTTGTTTTGCGAAGGGGCTACTGTCTTCATAGCACGCAGCCCTTTTATCATCCAGATGAATAAAAAGATTGTCAGTATAAACCCACCGATCCCGAGCGGAATGTCACCATGGGACAGAATTTGCAGCAAATTGACAATATTATAGATGTTAATAATGCCCGTCAGAACGATTGCAATGACGAAAGCAGCCCTACTGCGCTTTCTCGCCCGTTCCCATAACACAATGAAGGTACAGCCGAGGAACAGATCCAGCCACGTATACTTGTCGAAACCTGGAATAAAGTTTATCAAATGTAGAAGAAACCAAAACAGACAGCCCATTCCTATCCAAAGAATCGCACCTTGAGCAAGTTTAACTGGATCTTGCTGTGTTTTCTTTTTGGCGTAACGTTTATCTTTGTCTTCAGGCACTTTTTGATCTGGCAAACGTTCACCGCGTTCCTCAAGGATTTCTTTCACAACATGGAATGCCTCTTCGGAGTACTCATCTTTGTTATTCGATTCCCAGATTTTCAATAGATCGGCCGTTTTCATCGACTCCATATTACTTCGGATCTGTTGTGTCAGTTTGTCATCCATAATGGAGCCTCCTTTGCCGAGCGATCGATAATCTCAACCCTTTTTACAATACTACACCTGCCTAGGGAGGGATGACAAGCCGTTTTTTG
>DATKMQ010000043.1 GCA_035541755.1 Syntrophorhabdaceae bacterium | reverse complement strand
GGGTGACCGTACAAAACCTGCCGTAAACTCCTGAGCCCTGCCGTAAAAAGACGCTCACCGTAGCCTTAACGGGCCGGTCCACATGTTGTATGTGTATAGCCCGTGGATATCGTGGTACATCGCGACTATCGGTATAGCAGTCATCAAGTACCGAATGCGCTTGTTCACCACTCGGTACAGCTAATTATCCGTGCGTGACGGTCCTCCACTCAGGGCGCGGCCACAGCAGAACATCTGTCCGGCTATTTGCCGAAAACCTTTTTTAAAAGGTCCGTAACCCGGGCAGCAGGATCTGTCCGTATCTTCTTTTCCTCCTCGCCAACCGTGTAAAAGAGTCCATCCAGGGCTTTTGTGGTCACGTAATGGTCCAGGTCGAGCGATTCCGCCTTGGCAAACGGCACTGAATTCGTGTAGGTACCTACCATCTCCTTATATGATTTCGTAACACCCACCTTGTTCATGCTGGTCGAAACCGAGGGTTTGAATTCGCCATAGATCTTGTCGTACGTTTTGGACTTGAAATAGTCGGTGGCCGCAGTCTCTTTGCCTTTTAATATCTGCATGGCATCCTGAAAAGTCATCTGCTTGATCGCGTCAACAAAGAACTGTCTGGCCTTTGGAGCGGCCGTCTCGGCGGCGCGATTCATGCTCAGCACAAACGCATCGACCTGTTTCTGATACCCCACCTTGCCAAGCACATTGGCCATCGTCTGGACCTTTTCCGGAAGCAGTATCTTGATGGCCTGGTTCGCGAAATAACCGTCCACTTTGGAGACCGAGGTCACCGCATTGTTGCTCCCGATAGAGAGGGCTTCTTTCAAGCCCGATATGGTTGTGGCCTCATCCGGTCCGCTACTGCCCATCTGTGGGATTTTCACCCCCTTCAACACATCGTCAAGGGGGCCACCATAGCATATGAACGATAGCATAAGACCCGCTGCTATTAGGAATATCGGTGCTATTTTCTTCATGACTACCTCCTCGTGATTATAAGCTCTCCTAGAACCATTTCTTCTTCTTGAAATAATAAAACATGAGGAGACTTATTGCTACCATAAGCAAGAGAACGGCCGGATAGCCCCACCTCCATTTCAGCTCCGGCATAAGCTCAAAATTCATGTGGTTCCCGGACGGGATTCTCTGAAAATATATCTCAATCCGCATAAATTTAGCAATGATACGATTGATCTTTTGCCGCCCTATGGCCGACAGTTTTTTGGTGACAAAGCAATTTTATGCTGTACAATTATGGGAAGGGATCTTTGGCGAACATAACGTAAGAGAGGAGGAGATAATGATCAAAGAGTTTAAAGAATTTGTCATGCGCGGCAACGTTATCGATATGGCGGTGGGTATCATTGTGGGCGCCGCCTTCGGCACCATTGTCAAGTCGCTTGTCGATGACATAATCATGCCCCCCATTGGTCTAGTGCTTGGCAACATCGATTTCTCCAATCTGTTCCTGGTGCTCAAGGCAGGAAAGACCCCCGGGCCGTATGAAACCCTCGCAGCGGCCAAGGCTGCCGGGGCCGTGAGCATCAATTATGGTTTTTTTGCCAATACCGTGATCAGCTTTCTCATCGTAGCATTTGCCGTATTCATTCTCATCAAGAACGTGAACAGACTCAAGAGACAGCCCGAACCGGCTCAACCCACAACCAGGGAATGCCCTTTCTGTATATCGATGATTCCTATTCGAGCAAGCCGTTGCCCTCAGTGTACATCCGACCTCAAGGGCGTATAACGTTAAGAGCGGGAAAGCGAACGGCCGGGCGGGCGGGGACCGAAGTATTCATAGAAGTAGCACTGTATCATTCCGTTGTAAAGTTTACGGTTCTTTGTCGCCTTTCTTCCGAATAAAGGCTCGAATCCAGAAAAGGCGGTCAGGATGAAGAAAGACCATGTATCGAGCTCAAGAAAAGTCTGGCCCATGGTTTTGCAGAGCCTTTTGATCTCATCCTCCTGGCTTAATCTTTCGCCATAGGGAGGATTGCAGATGATACAACCATACTTCTTTCTCGAACGGAACTGATCCACCGGAAGCTTTTGAAAAACAATGAGATCGGCCACTCCAGCCCTCTCTGCGTTGTGGCGTGCCTTTCTCAGAACGGATTCGTCCTGGTCCGAAGCAAGTATCCTCATGGGTGCGTCATTCATCTGTTTGCGGGCATCTTCTCTCACCTCGCCCCAGATATATTTCGGTATCTGAGGCCACGTTTCGGACACAAAAGACCTCTCAAGCCCGGGGGCCTTATTCCGGGCGATGAGCGCCGCTTCGATGGGGATGGTGCCTGAGCCGCAAAAAGGGTCAGCAAGGGTACGGGAATACTCCCATCCGCTAAGCAGCACAAGCCCTGCAGCAAGGGTCTCCCTGAGCGGCGCCTCGCCCTTATCCTGCCGGTATCCTCGCTTATGCAGGCCCGGACCTGTAGTGTCGATAGTGAGCGATGCCATGTCTTTCAAGAGGGAGACTTCTATCTTGTAGACGGGTCCGGACTCCGCAAATTCCGCCACGTGGTATTTCCTTTTCATTGCCTCGACAACCGCCTTCTTCACCACCGATTGACAGGACGAAACACTGAAAAGTTTCGATTTGATCGATTTACCGGTAACGTGCATCTTGCCGTCCGGGGGTATGATCTGTTCCCAACACACCCTGTGGGCACCCTGATAAAGCTCCTCGAAGTCGGTGGCCTTGAATCGGGAAATCTCCACGAGTACTCTGTCCGCGGTCCTCAGCCATATGTTGCATCGTGCGATGTCTCTCTCATCGCCCGAGAGAGAAACCCTGCCGTTTTCCACGACCAGGTTTTCGTATCCCAGGCCCTTAAGCTCGCGGGCAACCACGGACTCAAGGCCGAATGCCGCTGTAGCCACAATGGTGTAGATCATAATAGTCCTCTTCTTAGACTAAGTTATGCCCCATATAGCCTTCATTTGCAAGTGCTTAACGCTAAAGCCATGGGATCGCCCGTGAGTCTTGCTACCTTTATTCACTTCTGATACAATTTCATATCGATTTTACAAGGGGGCATAATGATCGAAAAAACTATCAAGAATCTCGAAGACAAAATAAGACGCGATCCCTCGATTCGCGAGAGCCATAAGACAGAGCTCTTAGGTCTTCTTTCCAAGCTCAACACGGAGATCTCCGAGCTCTCGAAAACGGACATGGAGCATGCCGAGAGCATCACCGGCTTTGCCCAGACATCGACCCACGAAGCGATCCGCAAACAGAAAGATCGAGAGCTTCTCGACCTTTCTCTCAAAGGACTCACATCTTCAGTGGGAGAACTCGAAACATCTCATCCGAATCTTGTGGAGATTGTGAACCGCATCGCCCATGTTCTTTCCAATATGGGCATATGATGCGTGAGATTGACGCCCCCTGACAATCCTGTAAACATCATGCAATCAAATAACAAAGATTGTCGTGAGATACATGCGATCGATACGTGCGGGCGCCCTCTAAAACTGTACGGACACCACCATTTCGCCCGCACCTGCCCGCCATATCGTGATAGGAACCGTCTCGCGTGGCACCGTCTCCTCTATGGCGGCATTTAAGTCCGCCACGTCATTTATGGTCTTTTCACCATATTTGAGTATAACATCGTCCTGTCTGAGACCGCGATCAAATGCGATGCCATCCGGTTCGATGAAGATAATGCGAACCCCCCTCTGCTCTCTCATACCCAATCTGACCGCTGCGGCGGCGCTCGTATTCGTCGCGACCGCCCCGAGATCAACCCTCGGTTTCGCCGGCATCCTGTTTTTCTCGGGCGTTGACGTTGCGGTTGCGTCTGTTGCCGCCGACGCGTCCGCTTTCATAACAAAATTGGCAAAACTTGCTTTCAGTTCCAGCACGCTCGGCTTGCAACCCGATATGGAGGGGCCCAAAAGACCGTGACAACTCGCTCGAAAGTTAATAGTATATGTTTCCTCATTGGTTTTGACTTTTGTAATTGAAAAAGCCGCGTCGTCCGAAGTGTTCGGGGTTTCAGTCGATATGATTGTATCGCTGGCGATCTTAATTCCACTTCTTGCGTTGCCTTTCACCCACGCAAGCGCGCGGGACCATTTGGCCTCGCAGTCATTCCCTTTGGAACAGTAAAGGGGTTTTGAGGTATCGCGCTTCCACTGAGCTTTTTGTGGCGAAGTGGCGCAAGCGGTAACAAAGGCAAGCACAATTAACAGCAGGATAAAGCGTAGCCCGGTCTTGCGCGGGTTCAAACAATGGTAATTGACATTCCTTCTTTCCATCAATCTTTCCCTCTCATTGCAAACGATAGATATTGATTACCACCCTTGTTCTCTTACTTCAAGCAAAATATGAAAGGTTCGCCGCGAGGCGTTAGACGCGTTCTCTCGATTCCCCTTGTTTGTCGATCCACCGGTAGAGATCCCTCAGTATCTGATTCGCCTGAGAAAAAGACCGTGCGGCGGCGCCGTGGCGCCGGCATTCACCCGGTCTCGTGAATCAAGGATCACCCTAAAATCATTCTCGCTGATCCGGGCCTCTCCGACAAGGACCAATGTTCCAACAATATTTCTCACCATGTACCGTAAGAAACCCGTTGCTTCGATTAAGGTATAAATAAAGGCCCCTCGCCTTCTCACCCAGGCTTTCAGCACTTCCCTCTCATGCCGTTTGTACGCCTCGTTTTTTTTCTTGAAGGAAGAAAAATCATGTGTGCCGATGATCTGCCGGACGGCCTCGTTCATGGCAGGGACGTTGAGAGCGTAAGGTATGTGCCAGGCGTAGCGCATTTGAAAAGGCGAATGGTAACGCGCGTTATAGATACAGTACACATAAGACTTGCTCTTTGCCGAGTATCGGGCGTGAAAGGATTGATCGACCTCACACGCCCTCTTTATCCGTATGTCCGCCGGCAGAATGCTGTTGAGCGCCTTCATCAGACTTGCCAGGTCAATGGTTTTTTCTGTGAAGAAATTTATTACCTGACCCAGGGCGTGCACGCCCGCATCGGTCCTTCCTGCCGCGTACACCTTGACCGCATGATTGAGGATCTTTCCTATCCCTGCCTGAATCGTTTCCTGAAGCGTTGCCACGCGCGGCTGACATTGCCAGCCGTGATAGCCCGCGCCGTCGTATTCTATCACCAGCGAGATATTGCGAAGCTTGCTCATACAAAGGTTCTTGACATGGTGGTGATGGCTCTGTCCTAAGGGAAATTTCTGCTAATGGTGGCTACCGCTGGGTTTCTCGTTCGTCGGCTTCTTAAGCTTTTCAGACTCCGCCTTTTCGGCCTTTTTCGATGCATCCTTACCGGGATTCGCTTCGACCTCCTTGACCTGTTCTTTGGGCCTCGCCCCATCCTTCTCGTCGATTTTCTTGTAGAGCTCCTCCAGTTCCTTTTTCAAGGCAATGTTTTCGGCCTTGAGGAAGTTATTCTCTTCCTTCATGATTCTGATCTCTTCAGTAAGACCCTTTGTTTCCTTGCTGCAGCAGGGACACGCAATGATGGTGAGGCAAAGAATAGCCAGATAGGTGGCCGTTTTCATAGGTTACTTATTTTCCATGATGTTTCAGCAATTGTCAACTGCTTATTGATTATGGTAAAATGAATGGCCTTCTGAAGTGACTGTGGGGCGTTTTTTCGTTTAAAAGAAAAGCATCAATATTCCTGGAGGTTGAATGCAGACATCTGTTGTGACAGTACCAATTGAAGAGGAGATGAGGAGATCTTACCTCGATTATGCGATGAGTACGATCATCGGCAGGGCGCTACCCGATATACGGGACGGCCTGAAGCCGGTTCATCGAAGAATCCTTTATGCTATGTATGAGCTGAACAATACCCATGATAAACCATACAAGAAATCTGCGAGAGTCGTCGGCGATGTGATCGGTAAGTTCCATCCTCACGGGGATCAGGCGGTCTATGACGCCATCACCCGTATGGTACAGGATTTCTCGCTGAGATATCCCTTGATCGATGGACAGGGAAACTTCGGCTCCGTTGACGGGGACGCCCCTGCCGCCATGAGGTACACGGAAATCAGGCTCTCAAGGATAGCCGAAGAGGTGCTCAAGGACATCGAAAAGGAGACCGTGACTTTCAGGGCCAATTATGACGACTCCCTCGTCGAACCCGCGGTCTTACCCGCCAAGATACCTAATCTCCTGATCAACGGTTCTTCGGGCATCGCCGTGGGCATGGCAACAAACATACCCCCTCACAATCTGAGCGAAGTAATACAGGGCATTGTGGCCTATATCAATAATCCGAACATCACGATAGGCGAGTTGATCGACATTATCCCGGGACCTGATTTCCCTACGCAGGCCATCATCTATGGAAGGCAGGGTATCAGAGATGCTTACGAGACCGGGCGTGGCCATATAACGCTCAGGGCCAAAGCGTCAATAGAACAGCACAAGAAGGACGGCAGGGAAGCAATCGTGGTCACGGAGATACCATACCAGGTCAACAAGGCGCGTCTCATCGAGAGCATTGTCGAGCTGATCAACGAGAAAAAGATTGAGGGAATCTCGAACATCAAAGACGAATCCAATAGAGAGGGCATGCGTATCGTCATCGAGCTAAAAAAGGGGGAGATAGCTATCCCTATTCTCAACAAGCTTTACAAACACACGCAGCTTCAGACCACCTTCGGCATCATCCTGCTTACCATTGTCAATAATGAGCCGCGTTATCTCAACCTTAAGGAGATCATCAGGGAGTTTGTCAATTTCCGCAAGGAAATCGTGACAAAGAGATCTACCTTCGAGCTCAACAAAGCACTGGACAGGCTCCATCTCCTGGAAGGACTCAAAATAGCCCTTGACCACATCGATGAAGTTATCGCCCTGATCAAAAAGGCCAAAAACACGGCGGACGCGCGAGAATCTCTCATGGCCCGTTTTTCTTTTTCCGAGAAGCAGGCCACCAACATCCTTGAGATGCGTCTCCAGAGACTCACATCAATGGAGAGGGACAAAATACTCGAAGACCACAAGAATACAACCGAAGAGATCAAGAGGCTTAGGTTGATCCTCGAGAGCGAGACCCTGCTTCTCGATATCGTAAAAAAGGAACTCGTGGAAATAAAGGACAAATACGGCGACAAAAGGCTTACCGAGATCGTTGATGAACTGCCCGATATTTCACTTGAAGACATGATCAAGGAGGAAGAAGTCGTAGTAACTGTAACCTATAAAGGATACGCCAAGAGGACGTCCCTCGACCAGTACAAAAGCCAGATTCGAGGAGGCAAAGGGAAGATCGGCATCGTGGTTCGTGAGGAAGATTTCGTGGACCACCTCTATATCGCCTCCACTCACTCCTACATCCTCTTCTTTACCAATACGGGAAAAGTTCACGTAGTGAGGGTGCACGCAATCCCCGACGCCACGCTGACGGCCAAGGGAAAGCCCATCGTCAACCTTATCAAAGTGGAGAAAGATGAACGGATCACCGCTATGGCCCACGTGAAAGAATTTTCGCCCGACAGATATCTGTTTTTCGCCACAAAAAAAGGTCATGTAAAGAGGCTCGGTCTGGATCTTTTGAAGAACATCCGGTCGAGCGGCATTAAAGCCATCACCCTTCCCGATGATGACAGCCTTATCGGCGTTCTGGAAACCGTTGGAAATGAAGAGATCATACTCGCCACCAAGAAAGGGCAATCAGTCAGGTTCGAGGAGACACAGATACGGCCCATGGGAAGAACGGCATACGGGGTAAGGGGCATTCGCCTGAAAAAGCAGAATGACGAAGTTGTGGGCGTTGAAATTGTCAACAAGAGCTGCACGGTTTTCACGGTCACCCAGAAGGGCTACGGAAAACGCGCTCCTTGCGCCACCTACAGGATACAGGCACGAGGCGGTTCGGGCATCATCAACGTGCGTTGCGGCGCGAAAAATGGCGAAGTAGTCGGTCTCAAGCGATTGGGCGACAGTGACGACGTGATTCTGGTTACCGATACTGGCCGGACGATCCGGTTCAGGTCTCATGACATACCCGTTCAGGGAAGAGGCGGTCTCGGCGTAAAGCTCATGGACCTTCGAGAAGGAGAAGCGATCAGCGGCGTGGCCATCATCGGTGAAGATGAATGAGCATAGCGGTTATCGGCGCCGGGGCATGGGGCACATCGTTTGCCATTCACCTCGTCCGGACAGGTAGAAACGCTCTGTTATGGGCATATGAGCAGGAACTGCCCGCCATCCTGAGGCAGAAAAGAGAAAACACGTATTATTTGCCGGGATACGCCCTGCCGGACGCGCTTGAGTTCACCGATGGTCTCAAAGACGCGGTCATGCAGGGTGATGACATCATCATTACCGTGCCGTCGTTTGCGCTGAGGGCAACCGTTCGACAGATAGCCCCTGAGATGAGGTCAAAACGGATTCTCATCCTCACCAAGGGCATCGAGACAGATACCTTCCTCAACATGAGTGAAGTTGTCCAACAGGTGCTCGGATGCGGCCCGGAACGCATCGCCGTTTTGTCGGGTCCTTCTTTCGCAAAAGAAGTGGCGGAAGGCTCTTTTACCGCCACTGTGGTGGCATCCAGTGACAAGGAACTGGCGCGCTATTTTCAGCAACTGATCCACAACGAGAACTTCAGGGTTTACACCACTGAGGATATCAAAGGGGTGGAGCTCGGCGGCGCTCTCAAAAACGTCATGGCCATAGGCGCGGGCATTATCGAAGGCCTGCGTTTCGGGACAAACACGCAGGCGGCCTTCGTCACGCGCGCCCTTGCGGAAATGAAGAGGCTGGGAAAGGCTTTGGGCGCGAAAGAGCCGACCTTCATGGGTCTGTCAGGCATCGGCGACTTGATTCTCACATGTTACGGCAACTTGAGCAGAAACCGTTCCTTCGGCCTTGAGCTTACGAAAGGAAGGGCGGCGCAGGATATTATCGAAAGTCAGAGAAGCGTAGTAGAAGGTTATTACACCGTCAACGCCACCTATAACCTGTCAAAAAAAATGGGCATTGAAATGCCCATTGCAGAGGAGCTTTTTCACATCCTATACGAGGGAAAAGATATCCAGGCCTCCCTGAAGGACCTCATCACGCGAGAGTTCAAAGAAGAAGACTACTAAAAAAAACGGTCCGAGCGGCAGAAAGGACAGCGAATGCTTATCTTTTGTGTGAAGGATCATAAGGGCGTCTTTTTCGCCATCTCTTTTTCATTGCGTGAGGAGTTTCCATGATCATCGGCGTGCCCAAGGAAATCAAGGAGGGAGAAAACAGGGTTGCCCTGACCCCCGCCGGCGCTCATGCCCTTGTGGGGCAGGGACATACGGTTCTCATCGAAAAGGGTGCAGGTGAGGCTAGCGGCCTTACCGACGATGACTATGCCCGCGAAGGGGCGCAAATTCTATCTTCAAGCAAGCAAACGTTCGATCAATCGGATCTCATCGTAAAGGTCAAAGAACCCCTCGAAAGAGAATGGCCCCTTTTGAGACCGGGCCAAATCCTGTTCACCTACCTCCATCTTGCGTCTTCCGAGTCCCTGACCAGGGCCCTCCTTGACAGAAGAATTATCGCAATCGCTTACGAAACGGTTGAGGACGGCGAAGGAAGACTACCGCTCCTCGTACCTATGAGCGAGGTGGCCGGACGCATGTCCGTCCAGGTCGCGATGCGTTTCCTCGAAACCGACTATAAGGGACGCGGCATACTCTTAAGCGGGGTGCCGGGGGTGCCTCCTGCCGAGGTAATCATCCTCGGTTGCGGTATCGTGGGACTCAATGCAGCCAAAATAGCTGCCGGCCTTGGTGCTCACGTCACCGTCTTCGACATCTCTCATGAAAGACTGAAGTACGTCGATGATGTTATGCACGGTAATATCACTACCATCTATTCCACCCCCTATGCCATTCAGAAGGCCATTGTATACGCCGACGTCCTCATAGGGGCCGTGCTCATCGCCGGCGCGCGGGCACCCATGCTGGTCACCGAACAGATGGTCTCCCGCATGAAACCAGGCGCGGTGATCATCGATGTCTCTGTAGACCAGGGGGGATGCATCGAAACAATACGGCCCACTACCCATAGTGAGCCTGTTTATTCCCTGTACGGCGTTCTTCACTATGCCGTGCCCAACATTCCCGCGGCGGTACCGCGAACCTCGACATTCGCATTGACAAACGCTACCTTCCCCTACCTGCAGGCCATTGCGACAAAAGGCATAGAAAAGGCTTCAGCGGAGAACAACGCGCTCGCATCGGGAATCAATCTCGTCAACGGCGACCTTACCCATGCTGCCGTTGCTGAGTCTCTGTCCATGAAATGGAAGCCATGGCGCAAGGTGATTTGACCTTCCGGTTCATTGCTCTGAAATGCATCGTTCTTACGGAAGAAAAGGAGGAGAAGGCATGTCAAGCCTCTTTGAATCGACATCCCTCAAACATCTGACGGTCGCTAATCGCTTCGTGCGTTCGGCCACATGGGAGGGGCTGGCAGACAAAGACGGTGCAGTTACCCGACGGTTGATCGACATGTCCTCGGAGCTGGCCCGCGGGGGCGTGGGACTTATTATTACAGGTCACGCCTATGTAAGTCGAGAAGGGCAGGCGGCACCCTGGCAACTCGGGGTCTATTCGGATGACCTGATCCACGGCCTTACCCGGATGACAGGCGCTATCCACGATTCGGGAGGAAAACTCGTCATGCAACTCGCCCATGCAGGGGCACTCGCCCCCGAGCACCTTATCGGTTCTGACCCAGTAGGCGCATGGCCGGTACAAAGGAAATCCGGCCTCATCGGACGAGCCATGACGCAGGATGAGATCAAGAAGGTGGTCAAGGCATTCGCGAGCGCCGCGTCTCGCGCTAAGACGGCCGGCTTTGACGGGGTTCAGATTCATGCGGCCCATGGATATCTCTTAAGCCAGTTTCTCTCGCCCTATTTCAACAAACGAACGGATGCATACGGCGGAAGCATCGAAAACAGGACACGGCTTATCCTCGAGGTCGTTCACGCAATACGCCAGGCGGTGGGTCAGAATTTCCCCATCCTTGCTAAGCTGAATTGTGAGGATTTCTTGCCCGATGGGCTCACCGTGGAAGAGATGGTCCGTGCGGCAGCACTGCTTCAGGAAAACGGACTGGATGCGATTGAGATGAGCGGCGGTACCGTTATGTCGGGCAACCGAAATCCGTCCCGGCCCGGAAAGCCGGGATCCGAAGAGCCGGAAGCCTACTACGAAACTGCCGCCAGCCGGTACAAAGAAAGGATTGACATGCCGCTCGTGCTGGTAGGCGGCATACGGACGTACGAGACGGCAGAAAGGCTGGTGGCGCGTGGTGTGGCCGATTACGTGGCGCTTTGCAGACCACTCATCCGCGAACCGGGCATTGTGGCGCGCTGGCAGTCAGGCGAGACCACCCCATCCTTGTGTGTTTCGGATAACGGATGCTTTAAACCGGGAACCGCCGGCGACGGGATCCGTTGCGTCGTAGCGACCCGATCCCCGTCGGGGGACTGATCTTATTGTGCGACCCCGGTCCTGGTCACACCTTGAATTCCTGTACCACCTTTTCAAGACTCCTTGCTGACCCCGATAGTCCGGTAGCAGCCCCAAATATCTCTTCAGAGGAGTGGAATGCCTCTTTGGTTACATCCGAAATATCGTTAATGTCGCGGGTGATCTCCTCAGTCGTTGCATTCATCTCTTCGATGGCCGAGGCTATCTGATGGAAACCACTGTATAAGCTGTCTATGCTCTTAATGATGTCTTCCAGCGCTGACTGCGCCTGCGAAGAAAATTCGACTCCGGTGGCCACATTGTCCTTGGCCCTGTCCATGGAGTCTACGGTCTTTTCTATACCTTCCCGTATGGCATTTATCATGTTCACAATCTCCGTTGTGGAAGCAGATGTTCTCTCCGCCAGCTTTCTCACTTCGTCGGCCACGACAGCGAATCCCCTTCCGTGTTCACCGGCACGCGCCGCCTCAATGGCCGCGTTCAGGGCAAGGAGGTTGGTCTGGTCCGCTATCTCATTGATCACGGTCACGATATCCCCTATTTTCTCCGACTGTATTCCAAGCTCTTTCATAAACCCCGATGCGGTCTCCACGGTTTGAGCGATGATGTTCACTTCCCGGATCGCCTGGGCCACAACCTCCTGTCCGCCTTTTGCCACTTTTACCGCCTCACTCGCCGACTCTGCAACATGATTTGAATTCTTAGCGATATCTTCTGAGGTCTGATTCATCTCGGTGGATGCGGTCGCAACCTGGGTAGCCCTTTCCACCTGCTCGGTGGCCCCTTTAGACAACTTCTCTGCCGATGTGCTTAACTGAGTGCTCGCCGCCGCCACGTTCGATGCCGATGACATGACCTCTTTGAGTATCTGTCCGAGTTCCGAATTCATGGCATGCATGGATCTCGCAAAAACACCCATTTCATCCTTTCTCTGCATAGCGCCCTCGGAAACCATTATCGAAAAGTCGCCCTTTGCCATGAGATCAATATGTGAAGAAGAACGAATGATCGGAATCGCAATACTCTTGGTTATAGCGCGAGAAAAGAACATGCCAATGAGAAGGTTGATCACGCCAAGTGCAATAAAGATAAGGCGAGCGGTAAATGCGCCTCTTTTTGCTTCCTCGCCCCTCAATTGGATCCGTTTTTCCTCGTAACGGACCACCTCATCAGCGGCGTCGAGGTAGGCATGCGCGCTTTTCGTTGCCTCTGCATATTTCGCAGACGCCTCCTTCATGTTGCCGGCCATGGCAAGTTCAATGGCGCTGTTGTTAGCTTCCCTGCCGTTCGCAGCCTCCTGTTTGAGCTTTGCGATAAGATTCTTTCCTTCCGCGTTCTCCTCGAGTTTCTCAAGGTTCTCGATGGCCGCATTGTAAGCCGCCCGCACCTCGCTAATTTTATTTTTCACCTGTTCTCTCGCCCCGTTGTCTTCTGTGACTACAAGTTCTCCTGTCAAATAAGTCACATCGGCGAAGGCCGTACGCATATCGTGCGACAGTTTTTGTTTCGCACAGTTCACCTGTACGATATGTTCAAGCTTACCCGTCATGTTACCAAGGTAATATATCCCAGCCATCACGTTTATCGCCATCAAACCAAGTGTGATGCCGAATCCTATGGCCAGCCTCTTGCCGATTTTCACGTCCGTGAACAGTCTCATCTTAGCTCCTCCCTCTCGAAATCTGAATTATCACACCGCATCGAGCACACAACGTTATCGAGAGATGTCCTCCTCCAACACACAACCCCAAGCGGTATGCCATACAAGATTTTCGGCAGGTCCTTCGATTCACTTTAGAACTATTTTCCGCTCTCGCCTCTGGCACACGGCCCACATCTGCGTTGTCTGCCGCCCGGACACCGAGACCGGACAGTCTTATCCGTTGGTGCGCAACGTTGTGTCATAGTGCCGAATTTCGGGGTGTATGTGACAAAGAAAGAGGCAGCCCTTAGCTGCCCCTTTTTCTATGGGACTTTAGTCAGATTCCACTGGATCAGTTTTTGATTCCGGCCAGCCTTTTGGCAGCGCGTTTCTTACCTTCCGTATCGGTTTCCCGGAAGATTGTAACCCGGTGCGCTTCGGGAGACCCGCCGCCGTGAATATCGGAGATTGTGTCGGCGCTCTCCAGAGCCAGCTTCTCTGCCAGCCGGTACATCTTAACACGGCTCTCCACC
>DATKMQ010000042.1 GCA_035541755.1 Syntrophorhabdaceae bacterium | reverse complement strand
GCAAAGAAGAGTGGCAATAACCTGCAACAGGCCGCTCACCTCTTCCCTATGTGATGTGTCAAGGGAGTGGATGAAGGTGATGACCCAAAAAAAATTAATAGCGCCAGTCGAGTTAAAGAAGGACGTACCGGTCATGGAAGAAGTGATCGAAGAGAAGGAAGTAAATCTTTTTGATTTTCCCTCGCCTCGCTTATATCCGATGGACGGGGGACGCTTCCTGGGCCTTGCGTTCAACTGGGTGACGCAGGATCCGGAGACGGGATGGACTAACATAGGTACCTACCGGGGGCAGCTTCTAGACGAAAAATCTATCGGTGCGAACATGTGGATCAAATCGAAGCATGGGTACATCCATATGGAGAAATACGCCAAGATGGGGAAGACAAAGATGCCTGCGGCAGCCTATTGCGGCTGCGACATGATCCACTTCCTGGCAGGGGCGAACATGGTACCTGACGGCATGGGTGAGTATGAGGTTATCGGCGGCATCATGGGCGAGCCCGTCGAGGTATTCAAGAGTGATCTCACGGGGCTCATGTTACCTGCCCATGCAGAGATCATTCTAGAGGGAGAAGTCGAATTAGACCCTAAAAATTTCAGACCCGAAGGGCCGCTCGGGGAGTATCCCGGTTTTTACGGGGCCAGTGGGTTTGGAACTCCCAAACCTTACTTCACGGTAAAACGGATTCTGCGGCGCAAAAACCCAGTCTTCGTCATCAGCACGGTCGGAAGACCTGTCGGCGACACACATATCGCGAACACTATAGGCCGGACCGCGTTTCTCTGGGCCGACCTCGAAATGATGAAGGTGCCCGGAATCCAATCAGTCTATTGGCCGCCCGAGGCAGCAGGGAGATGGTGGGTCATTGTCTCAGCAAACTGCACCTATCCGGCACAGGCGCTGAGAATCGGAGAGGCAGTGCTTGCCAGCCCCACGGGTCACTTTGGGGTAAAAGGAGTGATCGTCGTTGACGCAGATGTAGCCGCGGACGACCTTGCCGGCGTCTGGTGGTCGTTGGCCGTGCGCTACAATCCTGCCACAGATACTCAACTCATCAATAAGATCAGGCCCACGCCGTTTGACCCCGCGCTGCCGGAAGGCAGCAAAGCAGTAGGTTCAGGGGTGATCATCGATGCGACGACGCCGGTCGAGTGGGAGAAAAAGCCGATCAAAGTGGAAGACGATCCTGCAACAATGAAGAAGGTCCTGAGCAGGTGGCACGAGTATGGTTTTTAGAGCTATGTTCGCCAGGTCGTGTAGGAATCGACTCTAAAGGAGCACGCACGGATAAACGTGATGGAGGTAGATGTTGGCCAAAGGGACGGCCGGGATAAAGCGTTATGACATCGTATTTGTTGGCCATGTAGCTGCTGGCAATATACTTCCGTATGAGCGATCTGCTTTCGTCTTGGAAGGAAGTCCGGTGCTATTCAGTGCCATAGCAGCATCCTGCATTAACAAGAGACTTGCCGTCATCACAAGATTAGCCGCAGAAGAAGAGCATCTTCTCCAACCATTCAAGGAGGCCGGCATTGATGTCTATGCGCAGTTAGCCCCTGTGACCACCTGGCTGGACGTCGTCTATCCGAGCGCGAATGTTGATGAAAGGCAAGCAGTCCTTATGAAAAGTGCGGGATTTTTTGAGATAGAAAACATTCCTTCCATCGAACCATGTTTAATCCATCTCGCCGGTCTGACTGACCAGGAGTTTACCATAGAATTTTTGAAGGGATTGAGAGAGCTGGAGTTCCGTCTGTCGCTCGACATGCAAAGCTTTGTCCGGCAAACGGATGATAAGACAGGAGTCATTCATTTTAAGGATGTGCCAGGAAAGCAAGAAATAATGGGTATGATCGACATCCTCAAATTGGATGCAGTGGAGGCGAACATACTGACCGGCACCGACGATCTGGAAGAAGCTGCCGCTACACTCGAGTCTTGGGGGAGCCCGGAGACGGTCATAACGCGCGCGGACGGGGCTCTGGCCCGAAGGAAGGGAAAAAATTATTTTGAGCGATTCTCCAACCGAGGCAATGAAGGGAGAACGGGCCGCGGTGACACCACATTCGGAGCATATCTGGCCAGAAGGATCGATCACCCAGTTGATGAATCTCTACGGTTCGCTGCAGCTCTAGCATCGATCAAGATGGAAACTCCTGGTCCGTTCAGGGGGAGTCTTGATGACGTTCTCGAAAGAATGGTAATTGACTACAATGCCCAAACTCCAGCAGATGGACATGAAAGCTGATTTGACTCGTGGAAATCAGTCGCGGCCTCGCGAGGTAGCCAATCCCTTTAACATATATTTTATTTACAGCCATATGTCTTACGGGATGCTGACTGAATCCTTCGACAGGCTCCTAGGGAGCGCACTAGCCCTTATGAACTTGTTAGAAAATTTGAGTTGAAGGTTACCGCGCACTGGTACAGAATGTACTTGAGGAGATACATCAGTACATCTCTAATCGAACAAAGGGAGGGTTCATACCGTAAATGAACAAGATCGAATTCGTCGATCAGACAATACGTGACGCGCAACAGAGTTTGTGGGGTTTCACCATGAGGACGGATCATATGGCCCCGATTGCCGAGACCATGGACAAGGTCGGCTACCAAACGATCGCCACCGTGGGTTCGCAGGCATTTACTGTCCAGGTGCGAAACCTCAACGAGGATCCGTGGGAGAGAATCAGGGTGTTGTCCGGATTGATCACACGAACACCGATCCGTGGTTCCTATCAGATCGGAAGCCTGTCCTCATTCGATCTCAGCACACCGCGGGACATCATCACCCTCTGGATCAAGCGCTCTGTTGCGAACGGGATAAAGAGTTTCTGGATCTGTGACTACCAGACCGACTTCGAGAAGTTCGTTTACTTCGCGCGCATCGCCAAAGCTGAAGGTGCCGAAGTGGTGCCGGCCTTGATGTATACCTCGAGCCCGGCGCATACGATGGAGCACTGGGCGCATAAAACGCGGTGGCTGGCGGACGCGAAAGAGTGCATTGACCGCATCATGATAGAGGATGCGTCGGGTGTCATAACACCGGAGGACACCACGAAGCTCGTATCGACCGTGCTCAAGCATTGCGACGGCATTCCTCTCGAGTTTCATTCGCACTGCAACTCCGGGCTGGCGCCCCTCTGCTACCTGGAGGCCATCAAAGCCGGTGTCACCACCGTGCACACAGCTGTCGAGCCTCTCGCCAACGGCACCTCATTGCCTGCCACCGAGAATATCCTCAGGAACGCGCGTCGCCTCGGCTTCACGTCCGACCTGGACGAAGATGCGCTCGCAGCAGTGTCAGCCCACTTCAGAGCTATTGCTGAAAAAGAGGGCCTGCCCATGGGAGTGCCGCAGGAATACGATCTCTTTCATTATGAGCACCAGGTGCCGGGCGGGATGATGACCAACCTCACACGACAGCTCAGGGAGGTGGGAATGGAGTGGCGCCTGAACGAGATCCTGGAGGAAGTGGTCCTGGTCAGGAAGGAGCTAGGTTATCCGGTGATGGCGACGCCCTATTCGCAGATCGTGGGTGCGCAGGCAGTGGAGAACGTCGTTTCCGGTGAGCGTTATAAACAGGTGACGGATGAGGCCATCAAGTATGTTCTGGGTTATTATGGAGAGCCGGTCGTTCCAATAGACCAAAACGTCATGGACCGGGTCATGAGCTTACCAAGGACGAAAGAGTTTCAAAATTGGCAACCGCAAGGGTATCTCAAGTCGGTTGACAAGTTACGGCAGGAGATCGGTCCGGAGCTTTCCGATGATGATCTCCTGCTCAGGATACTCATTCCTGGAAAGCCAATTAAGACGAGGGAACCCGGACGCAAAGGCGCAGTGCCTGCTGTTGCGCAAGTGGTTGCACCTGCGATGCCTTCATCCGGCTTTCCGACAGAATTCCGCGTGGACGTGGATGGAGAAATATTCAATGTGAAGGTTTCACCGATATGGGACGGAGCAGGGGAAGTCATTGCGCAGCCCCAGTCGGACGACACTGCGGCGAAGTCAACAAGTGCATCTCGCCGGCCAAAGGAATTGCCGCCAGGGACCGTGCTCTGCGGGATGGCAGGATTGGTGCTTTCGTTTGAGGTGAAGAAGGGAGACCGCATAAACGCGGGGGATCTGCTGGCAGTGATCGAAGCAATGAAGATGAGGAGACATGTCAACGCACCCCATGGGGGGGTGGTGAAGGACATATGGGCTCGCGAGGGTGAAATAGTTGAGTCTCAGGATATTCTTATGGTGGTGGAATGATGGGCACCAGAGCCATCCGCAAGATCCTCATCGCCAATCGCGGAGAGATTGCAATTCGTGTTTTGCGGGCGTGTCGTGAGCTTGACATCTCATCGGTTGCCGTTTATTCGGAGGCGGACAAAGACGCATTATTCGCGAAATACGCTGACGATGCTTGTCTTATCGGTACTGCACCGGCGACCCAGAGCTATCTCAACATACAAAAAGTCATTGCGGCGGCAAAGGAAAAAGGTGCCGATGCGATCCATCCCGGGTACGGCTTTCTCGCTGAAAATCCGAAATTCGCCCGTGCCTGTGAGGAGGAAGGCATCAAGTTCATCGGACCGTCGAGCAGGGTCCTGGAGCTTTTGGGTGACAAGGTGACCGCACGCCGGGAAATGATAAAAGCGGGCGTGCCCGTGGTGCCGGGCACAGATGAATGTGTCACTCAATTTGGTGAAGCGAAGGCTATCGCAAAGGAGATCGGATATCCGGTGATCATAAAACCCTCCGGCGGCGGAGGAGGAATCGGGATGACGATTGTCACCGACGAAGGGGAGTTGGATAGTGCGCTTGAATCCACGCAGGCAATCGCGACTACCACCTTCGGCATTTGCGATGTTTATATCGAGAAGTATCTACCTAATCCCCGTCACATAGAGTTCCAGCTACTCGGAGATTCCCATGGGAACGCCATCCATCTGGGTGAACGGGAGTGTTCTATTCAACGAAGGCACCAAAAACTGATCGAGGAATCTCCTTCGGTTGCGGTCTCTCCCAGGGTTCGCAAGAAAATGGGAGAGATGGCTGCGAGCGCCGCAAGGTTTGTTGGATACGAAGGAGCCGGCACCATGGAATTCCTTTTTTCCGGAGGAAAGTTCTACTTTCTGGAGGTCAATGCGCGGGTCCAGGTGGAGCACCCCGTCACCGAAATGGTAACCGGGGTCGACATCGTCAAGGAGCAGATAAGGATTGCCTCCGGACTTCCGCTCAGCATCAAACAGGAAAAGATTCGAATGAATGGCAACGCCATCGAGTGTCGTATCAACGCCGAGGATCCCTTGGCCGACTTTGTCCCCACGCCCGGGAAAATAAGAAGCTACCATGCTCCGGGCGGTACCGGAATTCGCGTGGATAGTGGAGTCTACGCTTCCTACACGATACCTCCGTTCTACGATCCGATGATATCCAAGCTGATCGCGTGGGGCAGAGACCGTGATGAGGCGATCACAAGGATGAAGCGGGCACTGTACGAATATATCATCGTGGGCGTGAAGAGCAACATTCCCTTCCATCGGGCGGTCATGGAAAATCAACGCTTCGTCAAGGGCGATCTCGGGACCCATTTCATCGAGGAAGAGACCGGACTTTCCGATGATATGAAGCGTATCATCGAGCGGGAGAAACCCTTGGAGGAGAGGGTATTGCATTTGTCAGAAGAAAACAGAAAAATAGCGGCTATTGCTGCTGTCACGGCCTTGACCCAGATGTGCGGCCGCAGTGCAACAGGGTGAAGCAGATGGCAAAGAGCATTGTGATTCTGGGGACACTCGACACGAAAGGTGAACACCTGCACCTGCTGAAGAAGACGATTGAGGCGCGGGGGCATAGAGCCCTGATTCTCGATTTGAGCATGGGCTCTCCTCCCGTATTATCTGCGGACATTGCGGCCTCTGAAATCGCCCGTATTGCCGGACACAACCTTGAAGATCTTGTAACGGCCCGCAACAGGTCTGTCTCCGCTGAGATCATGACAGCCGGAGCGCAGCAAAAGGTGCTGGAGCTTCTATCGAGAAAAGAACTGGACGGGATAGTGGCGATGGGAGGGGCGTCGATGGCGCTTATTGCTTCACGCGTCATGGCGAAGCTGCCTTACGGCATCCCGAAAGTAATTGCGACGCCTGCCGCAATGCCTACCTATATCTCAGAATGGTTCGGAGCCTTGGATGTGGTGATCATGCAGGTGATCATGGAATTCGCCGGCATGAATAATCTTGTTACCGCAGTGG